>DATMZL010001277.1:0-2088 GCA_035607075.1 Polyangia bacterium | reverse complement strand
GGGGAGCGGGCCGATCGGTTCCCACGTCCCGATGCCCACCGGCGACGGCCCGACCGCGAAGTACAACGGCTACTGGCGTGTGTACAACGTTCTGGTGCCGGCGCCGGCGCGCGTGTTTGCGCCGCCGGGTTCGGACTACGAGAAGGCGTTGAATGACGCCCACGTGCCCAGCGACCCGAGCGTCACGTACGGAATGGACGTCACCGATCCTGCGAACGCCGGGGTGATCGCGGCTCGCCTGGGGCGCGTCGCCATGCGCAAGAGCTGCTTCGGCGGTCTCGACACCTCGGTGCCGATCAACGGAAGCTGCAACTACCTCGATTCGCAGTACGCGATCGAGGCAAACGTCGATCCGAACGCGATCGTGCGCACCGACGTGACGGTCACGTGCCCGATCGTCAGTCTCGAGGGGGCGCCGGTGGTCCAGCCATGACGGCGCCGGGCGTGCGGACGTCGGGCGCTGTCGCGATCGCTTCGTTGTTGCTGCTTGCGCCCGCCGCGCGTGCCCAGGAATCCGAGCCCGAACCGATCAACGACAGCGAAGGCTACACGCCGCCGCCCGAGGCGGCGACGGCGCTGTCCATCAACGGCTACGTCGACGTCGGCTTCGCCAAGGCGCAGGGCGACGGCACCAGCTTCGCGCCGACCGACACGCGTGTCCCGCTCGACTACGGCGTCGACGGCTTCGCGCCGGCCGTGAACGCGCGCGGCGACGCGGCGTCGACCGATCCCGGACCGGGCCGCACCGTGAACGGGTTCCTGCCGCGATCGGCCGGGATCGGCGGGCGCCCGTCGTTCCTGCTGAACACGCTGGACCTCGACGTCAAGTACACCGCGCCGGGGGCGCCGCTGATGGTGTTCTCGCGCGTTCAGTTCCTGCCGCGCTTCTTCGGTCTCGGCGACGGAGGTGACGGGGCGCGCGTCGTCGTCGAGCAGGCGTTCGGACGGCTCGTTCCCTTCGACAGCCAGGAGCTTGCGCTCAGCGTCGGCAAGTTCGATTCCGTGTTCGGGATCGAGTACCTCGACAACCAGGCCAACATCCGCACGGGCGTCACGCCGTCGCTGATCGCGCGCTACACGACCGGCCAGTCGATCGGCGCGAAGCTGTTCTACCGCCTGCAGATCGCGCCCATCGCATCGGCGCTGAGCGTGAACGTCGCGGTCACGAACAGCGGCAACTTCGTCGAGGTCCTGCAGCCGCCCGACGCGAACCTGACCGGCGCGCCCGTCGGTTCGGGCCGGCTCGGCTACGAGCTGAACGCGTCCGTCCTGCAGGCGAAGCTGGGCGTCTCCGCGATGTATGGCCCGCGCAACGATCAACCCGAACGTACCGCCCGTCAGGAGGCGTACGGGGCCGACGCGCGCATCGCGGTCGCCGGGCTCTACGTCAACGCCGAATATGTCGGCGTCTACGAAGGGCAGGGGGGACCGAAGACGACGTCGGTCGGCTCGTTCCCGTTTGCGTCGGAGTTCTGGGCGCGCGGCGGCTACGTTCAGGTCGCGTACGCGCTGTCGATCGACGCCGGGCCGCTGCGCAAGCTGACAGTTTACGGGCGCTACGATCGGCGCCACGCCTGGTTCGACGGCTTCACGGCGATCACCGTCGATCGCATCACGGGCGGCCTTCGTCTGGATCTCTGGGAGGCGGTGGTTTTGAAAGCGGAATACGTCGACAATCGCGAGCTCAGGGGCGCGCCGACGGTCGCGAACAACGTCTTCACGTCGTCGTTGGTGTATAGCTGGTGACGATGCGCGCCCGCATCTCGCGTCCGCTGGCGTTCGCGCCGCTGCTTGCGGTGCTGGCGACGTCGCCGATCGCGTCGGCCGCGCCGCCGCCCGAGGCGCGCGGCTGGCTGGGCGAGGAGCTGCCCCTGCCGCTCGCGGTGCGCACCGCGCAGGATCTGGCCGTGAAGGCCGCCGCCGAGAAGCAGTATTTGATCTTCAACCTGCTGGCGGGCGGCAAGCTGGCCTGGGACGGCGGCGACTACGCGACAGCGGCGACGAAGTGGGAAGCGTTGTTACGCGTCCACGGCTTGGACCCCGAGATAGAAAAAGTTATCCGGCCGCTGGCGAAAGACGCGCGCGGAC
>DATMZL010001569.1:0-2394 GCA_035607075.1 Polyangia bacterium | reverse complement strand
CGGCGTGGGTGGGGCCGGTGGTCGCGGCGGCGCCAGCGGAACGGCGGGCCCGGGCGGCAGCGGCGGTACCACGACGACGACGCCGCTCGAGACGCTGGAGCGCAGCTACGTCGATCTGCGCTTCGGCATGTTCATCCACTTCGGCATCCTCACGTACACGGGGATGTGGTCGCAGGCGAACCTGCCGATCGACATGTTCAACCCGACCGGCCTCGATCCCGGGCAGTGGGCGGACGCCGCCGCGCAGGCGCACATGACGTACGGCGTGCTGACCACGCGCCACCACGACGGGTTCGCGCTGTGGCCCAGTAGCGCCAGCAACTTCAACGTGCGCGACATCTCGTGGATGAACGGGAAGGGCGACGTCGTGCGCGCTTACGTCGACGCGTTCCGCGCCAAGGGTCTCGCGCCCGGTCTCTATTACTCGATCTGGGACAACACCGAAGGGATCGGAAACGGCACCGTCACGACCGCGCAGCTGAACTACATCACCACGCAGATCACGGAGCTGCTGACCAACTACGGTCCGATTCCGATCCTGATCATCGACGGCTGGTCGTGGAAGATGGGGCACAAGGCGGTCCCGTACGAGCAGATTCGCGCGCTGGTGAAGTCGCTGCAGCCGAACTGCCTGCTGACGGACCACACGCACCTGAACGATCCGTGGGACGTCGACATCACAAACTTCGAGGAGCCGGCCGGCAGCTTCGCGCCCGCGAACAACACCTACGCGGGCAACCAGGAGACGAAGATCAACACCAGCGGCGGGAACGACTGGTTCTGGGCGCCCAACATCGGAAATCTCATGACCGTCACCGCGATCGTCGACCAGCACCTGAAGGTGCTCGAGCCGCGCTGGACGAACTTCCTGCTCAACTGTCCGCCCAACAGGCAGGGCCTGCTCGACGCGGCGATCGTCTCGCGCCTGGCGGAGGTCGGCGCGGCGTGGAGCAAGAACGCGGCGCGGCCAATGTTGCCCGCGCAGGGTGTGCAGATCGAATACCCTTACACGCCGACGACCGCGACCGCGACAAGCGGCACCGCCGCCAACGCGATCGACGGCATCAACGACAACTACGCTTCGCGGCCGAACACGATCTGGCGTTCAGCGGGCGCGCTGCCGCAGTCGATCACGCTCGACCTCGGCGCGACGAAGCCCGACGTCGGCATGCTGGGCTACGTGCCCGAGTACATGAACAACGCCGCGCTGACGGCCGGCGCGATCACGTCGTACGGCATCCTGACCAGCACCAACGGGACGACGTTCACCGAGGCGACGTCGGGCACGTGGGCCGCCGACGGCAAGATGAAGGTCGCGACGTTCGGTCCGGTCGCGGCCCGCTACGTCCGGCTCGAGGCGCGCGCCGTCAACGGTACGACGGCGGCGGCGGCGACGGAGATCACCGTCGGCGCAAAACGCTAGCCGGGTCTTTCTTCGCCTCGCCCCCGAAGGGGGAGAGGCCGCCGAGCCGAAGGCTCGGCGGGTGAGGGGGCCCGCGGTGAAGACGACCCCTCACCCCCTAACCCTCTCCCCGCTTCGCGGGGCGAGGGGATCAGATCCTGCTAAAGCGCCGGTCCCTCACCACGACCCTCTCCGCGCTTCGACGGGAGAGGGAGCACTGAGGGCAGTGGGCCGACGGTGCCGTTCGCGCTATTGACGCCGTTTCCGTCGCTGGCGGCGCCGCGGCGGCCGAGGCCGACGATGGCGGCGATGGGCAGGCCCAGCGCGACGGCGCGGCGGAGCTGCCGTTGGCGCCAGATCGTGTAGAGGACGGGCAGCACCTCCAGCGTCAGGAACGCGCTGGTGGCGAGGCCGCCCAGCATCGGCGCCGCCACGCGCCGCATGATCTCGGAGCCCGCGCCGTCGGACCAGAGCAGCGGCAGCAAGCTGACGGCCATGGTCGTGATGGTCATGATCTTCGGGCGCAAGCGCTGCACGGTGCCCTCGGCGTGCGCGGCGACGATGTCGTCGCGATTTCGCAGGCGTCCCTCGCGCACGCGCCGGAAGAACGCCTCGTCGATGTAGACGACCATGACGACGCCTGTCTGCATCGCCAGGCCGACGACCGACAGCAGGCCCACCCAGACCGGCGCCGACAGCGGATAGCCCAGCAGGTACAGCGTCCAGAAGCTGCCCACCAGCGCGAACGGCACCGACGCGAGCACCAGCAGGGCCTCGGTGACGCTGCGGAACTGCCACAGCAGCAGGCCCAGCATCGACAGCAGCACGATCGGCACGATCCACCCGAGCCGCCTCTGGCCCGCGACCAGCAGGCCGTACTGTCCCGTCCATTCGATCCGCTCTCCCGGACCGAGGCGGACCTGCCCGCCGGCGACGGCGGCGTCGACGTCGTGGCGGGCGCGCTCGACGAAGCGCTGCACGTCGACTCCGTC
>DATMZL010000263.1:0-3023 GCA_035607075.1 Polyangia bacterium | reverse complement strand
GGTGCGGCTTCTTCGCGTTAAGGAGCCCGCGTGGCCGTACAAGCGTTGACGCAAGGCAAGGTGCTCTTTGGCACTGCATGGACAGGAACCGCGCCGGGGCCGCCTGGGACTCAAACAGTGAGCGGAACAATTACCAGCTCGACCGACATCTCGTTTTGGGGTAAGTCGATCTCGACGCCAGAGGCGTTCGAGGCCCTGGATGCGAGCGGGTTCGGGAGTGGTGGGTTCCGCAACTACGTCGCAGGGATGGCTGCGATGCAGGGGTCTATAACCTTCTTCCAAGACTACGCCGCGGGCGGTCCTTACGCGACGTTGTCGGCGGTGACGCTTGCGAAGACGCTGACGTATTGGGATGTGCAGCCGGTGAACGCTGCACGGTCGGCGACGAACCCGTCGCTGGTGTTCGCCGCGTTCATGACCTCGTTCGACTTCATGACGGCGGCGACCGGTGAGGTCATGGAAGTCACCGTCGGTTTGCAGGTGACCGGCAAGTGGGCGCACCTCATCGCCTGACATGGCCGAGCGGGTAGAGATCGTCGGCTGGGCCGACTTCCAACGAGACCTCAAGAAGTTCCCCGAGGACGTGAAAAAGCGGTTCGCCGACGAGATGAAGAACGTCGCCGAGGTTGTCGCACGCGCGGCGGCGGTGAAAGTGCCGTCGAAGTCGGGCGACGCGATCTCGACGATCCGGTCCAAGGGATTGGTGACCGGTGCCAGTATCGCCGAGGGCGGCAGCAACGCTCCCTACATGCAGTGGCTCGACTTCGGCTCGAGGACACCGCGTAAAGGCAACAGCCGCGACGAAGGCCCGTGGCGGGGCAGCGGCGCCGGCCCGAAAGGCGGCCGGTTCATCTATCCGGCCATCGACGACAAACGTGCAGAGATCGCGAAGGCCGTCGACCAGGCGGTCACACGAGCAGCGGAAGGAGCAGGGTTCACGTGAAGATGACGTTCGTTACCAGCGACGGCGTCGAGCAAATCGCGGATATCCGATTGTGGGATATAGGCGAAGCTCTAGAGCAGTTCCCGACGAACACGACCAAACAGGCGCTCTACATGGGCTGGTCGGCGTTGTGTCGTGACGGGATCGTCTCCTCTGATTTCCAGCAGTGGGCGACCTCGATCAAGAAGCCTCCCGTCGTCGACCTCGAGGACGACACCCCAAAAGAGTGACGTGGCGGCTCGTCGCCCGAGTGGTCGCGGCGACGGGTGCCGACTGGCGGGGTCTCGTGATGATGCCGCCCGAGATGTTCGCCGATGTCGTCGACGCGTTGAAAGCGATGGGTGATGGCTAGCACGCGTGACCTGATCGTTCGCTTCCTCGGCGACACCTCCGACCTGAAGTCGGCGATCGCGAAGACCGACAACGCGATGGGCAAGCTGAAGGCCGCGGCGGTCGCGGTCGGTGGCGCCTACGCGGCCACGAAGGTCGTCGACTTCCTCGGTGACGCGACGAGGGCAGCCGAAGAAGACGAGAAGTCACAGAAGCTTCTCGCCACTCAGATTCGCGACACGACAGCAGCGACCGACCAGCAGATTGCCGGTGTCGAGGAATTCATCGGTCATCTGTCTCGCCAGACCGGCATCATGGACGAAGACCTCCGTCCCGCTTACGCCAGTCTCGTGCGCGCGACGAAGGACACCGGCAAGGCGCAGGCTGAGCTCGCGACGGCGATGGATATCGCCGCCGGTCGTGGCGTCGATTTGCAGACGGTTGTCGTGGCTTTGGAGAAGGCGCACAACGGTCAGACCACCTCGCTCTCCCGTATGGGTATCGCGACGAAGGACGCGGCCGGGAATATCCTGACGCTCGATCAGATCATGCAGAACGCCGCGAAGACCTACGCCGGCGCGGCAGAGGCGGCGATCACACCGTCGCAGCGGTGGAAGGTTGCCACCGAGGAGCTGAAGGAAAGCATCGGCGCTCATCTGTTGCCGATCATCGGGAAACTCGAGGAGATGGGCGCGGCGCTGCTCGCCTGGTTCGACAGCCTTTCGCCGGGGATGCAGACCGCCATCGAGGTTGCGCTCGGGCTCGGCGTTGCGCTGACAGCTCTCGCCGCGGCGTTCGCCGTGCTCGGTCCCGTCATCGCCGCCGTCGGGATCGCGATCGGCATACTCACGTCGCCGATCACGCTCATCGTCATCGGCATCGCCGCGCTCGTCGCCGGGCTCATCTACGCCTACACGCACTTCGAGACGTTCCGCAATGTCGTGGACACGACCGTCGACGACGTGCAGAAGGTCATCACCGGGTTCATCGACGGCACGCAGAAGATTTGGGAGGACTGGGGCGGCGCGATCGAAGGCGTGTTCAACGCGCTCGCCGGCACCGTCAAGACGCAGATCGCCATCGTGCTCGCCGTCGTCCAGCCGATCATCGACCTGCTCCATGGTGATTGGGGCAAGGCGTGGGATGACTTCTCGGCGCGGATCAGTGACGCGTGGGCTGGCATCGTGCAGACCATCGGCGGTGCGGTGTCCGCGATCGTCATCATGCTCGGGAACCTGATTGGCGCCGCCGAGCGGGTCGTGGCCGACATGGTCAAGGCGTTCGCCGGGCTGCCCGGCAAGATCCTTGACCAGCTGCCGGGGCCGGTACGCGCGGCGGTCGAGGCGGCCGGCTGGGTTACTGGTGTCACGCCCGTCATGAAGGCCGCCAGCGCGATCCACAATCTCATTCCCGGTATCGCGTCGGGCGGCACCATCGAAGGCACCGGCCTCGCGATCGTCCACAAAGGCGAGACCGTTATTCCTGCCGGTGCCGGCGTGGCCGGTGGGATGCAGATCGGCACCGCGAACATTTACCTGTCGGGCGTCCAGAACGTCGACCAGCTCGCCGCTCAGCTGTCACAGTGGGCTGACCGCCAAGGCGGCTGGTCGCTCGCCGTGCGCACCCCCACGAACCGGTGACTGTCACCCCGTTCGACTCGGTCACCGTCAACGTCTCGGTGGCGTTCACCACCGCACCGTTCGCGGCCCCGTCGTGGACGGACATCAGCGCCTATGTGATGTCGGCGGAC
>DATMZL010001070.1:0-2584 GCA_035607075.1 Polyangia bacterium | reverse complement strand
ATGCGGGATGAATGTCCGACGGCCATACAGTTCCGTGGCGACAACGGAGCCGCGCGGCGTCAGGTCCCAGATCATCCCGCCGTCGGCGAACGCATCCTCGTAGACGATCAAGAAGTAGCCATGCGCGACGATGAACGCCGCGAGCAGCCCACAGCCGACGCGCCCGACGATCCCGGCCAGCTTCGGCCGGCGACGCAACGTCAGCCCGGTGACGACCGACGCCCGCCGCGGCGACCAGCAGCGTGATCGCCGCCAGGTATGCGAGCAGCCAGTCCGGCTCGTTCTCCACCCGATAACGCCCGACGAGCGGCACCACCCCGATCGCGCGCCAACCGCCGAGCAGCGCGAGGGTGCCGCCCACGGCCAGAAACGCCGCACGCGGTGGGCCCTTCGGTGACGACGCCGCCGCCATGCGATCAGCAGAGCCAGATGCAGGGCGCGAGGCAGATCTTCCCGCTCGTGCTGGTGGTGCAGTAATCGCTGCAGGTCGTTGCAGGAAACTTGGCGGCGCAGCCGTCGATCGCGCTCGCCGCCGTGGGTACGCAGGTCGGCCCGCCCTGCTGCCCATCATCGAGGCAGCTCGCCAGCTGCGTGGACATGCAGTTCGGATCCACCGGCGGGATGCACGCCGCGTTCTTCTGGCACACGACCTCGGCCCAGGTCGTGCATGCCTGCATCAGGTGCTCCCAGGGATCCTGGGGTGGACCGTCAGATCCGCCGCCGCCGCACGCCGCGAGCGAGATCGCCAGCGTCACCGCCGCCGCGCCCGCCCGCGCAATCCGCTTCCGCGCCATGCGGCGAGGCTATCACTTCTGGATGAAGTCCTCTGCTTCGTACAGCGGACGGATCTCGATCTCGCTCTCCTCGCCGGGCATAGGGTCCGGGCAGCGCCGCACCCACTCGACCGCCTCCTCCATCGACCGCACCTGCCAGATCCAGTAGCCGGCGACCAGCTCCTTCGTCTCGGCGAACGGCCCGTCGACGACGGTCCGCTTTCCGCCCGAGCCCGAGAACCGCACGCGCTTGCCGTTGCTGCTCGCCTTCAGGCCGTCGCCGGCCAGCATGATGCCGGCCTTCACGAGGTCCTCGTTGAACTTGCCCATGTCGGCGAGCAGCTTCGCGCTCGGCAACATGGCCGCCTCGGAGTTCTTCGTCGCCTTGACCATCACAATGACTCGCATCTTTCATTGCTCCTTTTTAGTTGGAACCGCTGCCTTCCAGGGGCGACGAACGAGCCCGGGCCAGATCGACGCGCGCACGGGCGTTTTTTCTCGCCGCCGCGAAACTACCCAAATTCCGGACGGTTACAAGGCGCGCGCGGGCCGCCGGATGTCCTCCATCCGGATCTGGCGCATGTTCTCGCGCACCAGCGCGGCCATCGATTCGCACTTCAGGAAGACGTCGGCATCGAAGTGCTCCGCAAGGCCCTGGCGAAGCGTGACCACGTGCTCGGGCGGCGCGATCACGTCGCCGTGCATGGCGTCGAGCAGGATGTCCAGGCGCTGTTGCGCCGCCTCCGCGCGCTGCAAGAGCAGCGTCCGCTCCTCGCGCTGGTACTGGTAGGCCGTCTTGAGGTCCAGGAGGTTGGTGGTGAACTGGACCAGCGCCAGGTTGTCCCGGAAGAACTGGGGCAGGTAGAACGTGCGCCGCCCGCTGTACGACTGCTGATCGAAGTCCATCGCGCGGATGCGCACCTGCCAGCCCTCGAAGTCGGGCGTCAGGACGAAGACGAAGTTGTAGCTGCGCATGTCACCGAGCAGGCGGATGAAGCAGCGCTCGTTGAACTTCACCAGCTCCTTCGCGATGCGGATCGGTTTGATCTCGCGGTTCTCTAGCCAGCGGCGGGTGAAGATGTCGCCCGGCACGCCCGCGACGTGCTCCTCGACAAGCGTCGAGCCGTGCGTGACGTAGTTCAGCCGGTTCGGCGACAGCAGGTGCTCCAGCTCCAGCCCGTAAACGCGCGAGGCGTCCGCCTTCTTGATGTAGAAGTAATCCGGGTTCTCGTTGATGCTGTTCACGATCCGGATGCGGAACGGCAGCGAGTTGCCGAAGCTACAGAAGTCGATCCGGTCGACGTAAAGGTGGTCGACGACCGACAGATCGCCGTGGACCTTCAACAGCGCGTAGATGTACTTGAGGTCCACCTTCAGCGCGTCCAGCTCGCCCGGCGGGTAGAGCACCGACTCCCACAGCGTGTCGCGGCCCTCGGCGTCGTTGAGCGGCAAGCTCTCCCGGAAGCCCGCCAGCCGCGCGTAGGTGACCGGCAGCTCCAGCTCGCGCCGGAACCGCGCGAGATACGCGGACAGGCGCGGGCTGATCGGATAGCTCGGCTTTCGACGTGTCCGGCCGCCCTCTTCGTCGTCGGCCAACTCTACAATCGTGTCGCGCGTCGCCATCAGCTGAACGCCAGACCCACGGACGAAATCTTAGCACCGTCTGCAGATCCGGCGGCGGCTCAGCGGGCGTAACGCGCGCCGCGCGTGGGGAGCCGGCGAGCTCTGCTCGCCGCGTACCATCGCGGGAGGGTTCGGGAACCCTTTGAGGGTTCCCGATTCAAATGTCTCAGAGGTCCAGCTGGGCGAAC
>DATMZL010001345.1:0-2771 GCA_035607075.1 Polyangia bacterium | reverse complement strand
CAACGGCGCCATGACGTTCGCGGGAACAGTCATGGCCGGGGGCGGGATTTATCCCGACAACAGCGGTCAGTGGACTTTGTATAACGACGGGAACAGCAACCGCGTTTTCAGATGGCAGGGCGGCTATCTTCACAGCTGGAGCGCCACCAGCGGCGCGCTGTCCTACTTTGTTCCGCTGGGTAATCAATGGTATTTCCCCAACGACGGGTCGGGGATCAACTGGATCGCGTGGGTCGGTGGCGTCGGCCCTTATCGCGACGTCTCCGATGAGCGAACCAAGACCGACATCGCCCCGGCCGGGCACGGCCTCGACGCGGTCCTCGCGCTTCAGCCGATCCTGTTCCGCAGATGGTTCCAGGGGAAGAAGGATTACGCCGATCGCGTGGAACTCGGCTTCGGCGCGCGACAGGTGCGTGATGTGCTGCCCGAGGCGGTGACCGAGGTCGCGCGTTCACCGCGACAATGGGACGCGCCCGGCACGCCCGTCAGCGGCGATCCGATCCTCGCCGTCGCGCTCACGCCGATCGTCGCGGCGGTGGTCAACGCGGTCAAAACACTGCACGCGCGCCTTGACGTGATCGAAACGAAGGGAGCCGCCTGATGCCGGACACGATGACCGTCGAGGCCCCCGTCCCGCCCCGGCTGATCCAACCCACCGATCGACTCAGCGTGACGCTGGAGGCGCGGCAATGGGAGGCGGTCATGTCGCTGCTCGCCGAAGCGCCATATCGTGTCTCGGCGGCGCTGATCGACGCCATACGCGGCCAGTGCGTGAACTGAAGGAGGGAGGCCATGCCGACCAACGCCGGCGAGATGACGCAGACGCCGCCCGGCGACCCGCAATGGGTCGCGTCCGACGGCAAATATCATCACGGTTACGTCAACCAGCCCAATCCGGCCCGGCCGCATACCGGCGTCTCGACCGGCACCCGTCGCGATTTTCGCCGCCGCAATGGTTGGCTCGGCTCGAGGGGGATCGGCGGCTGGATGGTCCGCGTGCCGCGCGACCCGGCCGGGACGTGGTTCATCTCGCTGGCCGACGACAGCAGCGAGACGACCCTGGTGAACCCGCCGACGGCGATGAAGCCGCCGGCCGGGGTGCGCTGATGCCCGATACCTACACGCCGGGCCTGGCGCTGATCAAACCGGAGGTCGGCGCCTCGCGCGACAGTTGGGGTTCCAAAACGAACACCAACTGGGACACGCTCGACCAGTTCGTTTCGCAGGCCATGCCGATCGGCGCGGTGCTGGACTTCGCCGGCCCCAACGCGCCGTCCGGCTGGCTGATCTGTGACGGTCGCGCGGTCAGCCGCACGACCTACAGCGACCTGTTCGCCGTCATCGGCACGTACTGGGGCGCCGGCGACGGCTCGACGACGTTCACCCTGCCCAACCCGACCGGCCGCGCCTCGATCGGACCCGGGACGGTGACCGACCAGGCCGGCCAGACCGCGACATTCGGCTTCGCCACCACGGCCGGCTACGTCTGGAACACGATCGCGCAGGCGCATCTGCCGAATTACGCGCTTTACATCGACGCGCAGGGCCAGCACAGCCACGGCGGCGCCAGCGTGGCGGCCGGCGGGCACAGTCACACCACCGACGCGCAGGGCAATCACAGCCACGGCGGCGGGACGACGAACAACAACCTCGACCACACGCACAGCGGCTCGACCGATACGCAAGGCGATCATAATCACAGCTACACGCAAACCGTGACGAATAACGGCGACTTCATCGGCTCCGGTCATCCCGGCGTTTCGCAGACCGGCGCGTTCACCAGCGTCGCCGGGGCGCACGCGCACAACGTCTCGACCGGCGGCGCCAGCACGGCGCACTCGCACGGCATTTACGCTGACGGCAGCCACGCGCATAACATCAGCTGGGTCGGCGATCACCAGCACGCGATTTACGCTGATGGCAACCACACTCACAATGTTTACCTGAACGGCTCGGGGCAGGCCTTCGAAGTGCTGTCGCCGGTCATGGTGGTGACCAAGATCATCTACGCTGGCAATCAGGCCTCGACCCGCGCCGCGCTGACCGCCGCCCCGGCGGCGGCATCGGCCGACGCGGCCGAGGAGATGGCGACGATCCGCGAGGAGCTGGCGGCATTGCGGGCCAAGCTCATGCCGGCCACGCGGCGGGTCGTGAGCACCCCCGGCCGGGGTCCGCACTGATGCCCCGGGTCACGCAGGCGCCGCCGCCGGGCGTGGTCCGCAACGCCACGCCAGAGGCGACCCCCGGGCGGTGGTGGGATACCAACCTGATCCGCTTCCGGGGCGGGCAGCTGCAGCCGATCGGCGGCAACGTCGCGGTGCCAGGTGCTGCGGTCAGCGACATGCCGCGCGATCTGCTGACGTGGCACGACAACGATCATGTGCGCTGGGCCGCGTTCGGCACGGATACGAAACTTTACGTCTATCGCTTCGACCTCGCTGAGCTGATCGACATCACCCCGGCCGGTGTCGGCGCGCTCGACCCGCCCGGGGCGCGGATCGGCTACGGCCTCGCGGACTATGGCGACGCGGCCTACGGCACCGCGCGCGACCCGGCCGATATCGGGCCGCAGGATATCGCGGCGACGATGGGCGATATGTGGTCGCTCGATACGTTCGGCGAGGACCTGTTGGTGGTGCCGACCCAGGACGGGCATCTGTTCCGCTGGTCGCCGACGACGCCCACCGCCGTGGCCGCGCTGGTGCCCAACGCGCCGGACCAGAACCGTGGCGTCATCGTCACCGATCAACGCCATGTGGTTTTGTTGGGCG
>DATMZL010000731.1:0-5504 GCA_035607075.1 Polyangia bacterium | reverse complement strand
GCAAGCTGACGGCGCGCGAGCGCATCGACCTGCTGTGCGACCCCGGCACCTTCGTCGAGATCGATCGCTTCGTCACTCACCGCTCGAGCGACTTCGGGATGGCGGAGAACCGCGTGCTGGGCGACGGCGTGGTCACCGGCTACGCCGCCGTCCACGGCCGCACCATCTTCCTGTTCGCGCAGGACTTCACGGTGTTCGGCGGATCGCTCGCGGAGGCGCACGCGAAGAAGATCGTCAAGGTGATGGACCTGGCGATGAAGGCGGGCGCGCCGATCGTCGGCCTGAACGATTCGGGCGGCGCGCGCATCCAGGAGGGCGTCGTGTCGCTGGCCGGCTACGCCGACATCTTCCTGCGCAACACGCTGGCGTCGGGCGTGGTGCCGCAGCTGTCGGCGGTGCTGGGGCCGTGCGCGGGAGGGGCGGTCTATTCGCCGGCGATCACCGACTTCGTGTTCATGGTCGAGGCGACAAGCCACATGTTCATCACCGGTCCGGACGTGATCCGCGCGGTCACGCACGAGGAGGTGACGAAGGAGAACCTGGGCGGCGCGGCGGCGACGATGCGCTCGGGCGTCGCGCACCGCGTGTTCCCCGACGAACCGGCGGCGCTGGAGGGCCTGCGCACGCTGCTCGCGTTCCTGCCCCAGAACAACCGCGAGGATCCGCCGCGGCTGCCCACCAAGGACCGCGCTGATCGCGACGACGCCGGGCTCGATCAGCTGGTGCCGGCCGAGCCGTCGAAGCCGTACGACATGCACGCGCTGCTCTCGCGCGTCGTCGACGACGGCGTGCTGTTCGAGATCCAGCCCGAGCACGCGCGCAACATCATCGTCGCGTTCGCGCGCCTGGACGGGCGGCCCGTCGGGCTGGTCGCCAACCAGCCCGCCCACCTCGCGGGTTGTCTGGACATCGACGCGTCGGTCAAGGCGGCGCGCTTCGTCCGCTTCTGCGACTGCTTCAACATCCCGCTGGTCACGTTCGTGGACGTCCCCGGTTTCCTGCCCGGCACCGCGCAGGAGTGGGGCGGCATCATCCGCCACGGCGCGAAGCTGCTGTACGCGTTCGCCGAGGCGACGGTGCCGAAGCTGACGGTGATCACGCGCAAGGCGTACGGCGGCGCCTACGACGTCATGTCGTCCAAGCACATCCGAGGCGACATCAGCTTCGCGTTCCCGTCGGCGGAGATCGCGGTGATGGGGCCGGAGGCGGCCGTCAACATCGTGTTCCGCGACGAGCTCGCGAAGGCGGGCGATCCGGCTGCCGCGCGCGCCGGCTACGTCGCCGACTACCGCGCCAAGTTCGCGAACCCCTACGCGGCAGCGGCGCTGGGCTACGTCGACGAGGTGATCCGCCCGCGCGAAACGCGCGCCCGCCTCTGCCGCGCGCTCGCCGCCCTCGCCAACAAGCGCGACACCAACCCCCCCAAGAAGCACGGGAACATTCCGCTGTGAAGTCCTTGCACCACGGGACGTTTGTCGCGGCGTTGCTCTTCGCGGTCGGGTGTGCGACGGCGCCGCAGCCGGTGACGAAGATCGTGAACGGGCGCGTCGTGGTCACGCGCGCGGTCAGCCCCGAGGCGTACGAGCACGTGACGCGTGCCTACCTCTACGAGCAAGAAGAGCGCTGGAAAGACGCCGCCGACGAGCTGCAGCGCGCGCTGCCGTTCGATTCGGAGGCCGCCGAGGAGCGCGCCCATCTGGCGGAGCTGTTCATCAAGCTGGAACGGCTCGACGACGCGGCGGAGCAGATCGCGCGCTCGCTGCAGATCGGCGAGACCGTCGAGGGCTACCTGGCGCGGGCGCACCTGGCGCAGGCGCACGACGACGAGGCCCACCACGCGCAAGCGATTCCGGCGTTGCGCGATGCCGCGCGCCTGGCGCTGGAAGACGACGATCCGGAGGCGATCGAGCTGACCCACCTCGAGCTGTCCGAGGCGCAGGTGGTGACGCTGGATCTGGGCGCGGCGCTGGAGACCGCGCGCCGGCTGGTCGACGCCGTGCCCGAGACGCTGCGCGGCCGGCTGCAGCTCGCGGTGGTCGGCTGGGCGACGGGCGCGTTCGATCAGGCGGCGGCGGCGCTCGCGTCCGCGATCGAGATCGAGCCGAACGACGTCGAGGCGCGCATCCTGCTCGCGGAGCTGCAGGTCGCGACCAACAAGATTCCCGCCGGCAAGGCGAGCTTTCGCGCCGCGATCGATCGCGCGGACGCGGCCATGGCGGTCGCGGACGCGTTCGCGGGCTGGTTGGTGCTGCGCGGCGACGTCGCGGAGGCGCAGGAGCTGGCCGATCGTCTGGTCGCCGACGCGGGCGACGCGGATACGCTCGCGACGGCGAGCACCTTCGAGCGCACGGTGAAGCGCTTCGATCGCGCGGTCGCGCTGGCGGAGCGCGCGGCCAAGCTGGGCCTGGCGGCGGGGCGGCGCGCGTTGCTGATCGGCGCGGCGGCGCTTGTGAAGGAGGACAAGCCAGGCGCGGTGGCGGCGTACCTCGGCGTCGACAAGAAGGACCCGAGCTTCTTCGAGGCGCGGCTGCGCGCCGCCGAGGTGCTGCGCGAGCAGGGCAAGGTCGACGAGGCCGAGCGCGCGCTCAACGAAGCCGCGGACGCGGTGTCGCAGGCTGACACGCCGGCGCAGGTGGAGGACCGCCGCATCGAGCTGGCCGTCGCGCTGAGCCAGGTCGACGAGAAACGCGGCGACGCGGCGCGGGCGGCGCGCCGTCTGGACGACGCGTTGGGCAAGGACCCGGACGCGCACGGCGATCCGCGCCTGATCCTGGCGCGCGCGGCCGTCGACGAACGGCGCGGCGATTGGCAGCGCGCCATCGCGCGCGGCGAGCGGGTGCTGGCGCGCAAACCGCGCAGCGTCGAGGCGCTGAACTTCGTCGGCTTCGTCGCCGCCGATCACGGCCACGACATGGCGCGCACGCTCAAGCGGATCCAGGCGGCGGTCGTGCTGTCGCCGGGCTCGGGCGCGATCATCGACAGCCTCGGATGGGCCTACTTCCGCACCGGCGACCTGGCGCGCGCCGACATCTTCCTGGAGCAGGCGGGCCGCCTGGAGCCGGGCGACGCGGAGGTGATGGAGCACCTCGGCGATCTGTATGCGAAGCGCCAGGAGCGCGACCGCGCGCTGGCGACCTACCGGCGCGCGCTCGACTTCAAGCCCAGCGACCGCGTCGCGCGCGAGCTGGGCGATCGCATCCGGACGCTCGAAGCCAAGAGCGCCGCCGGCCGATGACGTTCTTTTCTGCTCGCCTCGCCCCCGAAAGGGGGAGAGGCCGACGAGCCGAAGGCTCGGCGGGAGAGGGGGCCTCCGACATACCGCCGACCCCTCTCCCCAACCCTCTCCCCGCTTCGCGGGGCGAGGGGGTAAGACTGGCGATCGTCACGGTGCTCTTCGCGGCGTGCTGCGCGCACGCGCAGCCGACCGTGCGGCCGTATCCCGCGCCCGCGGCGGACGCGCTGATCGCGGCGCTCGCGGCGCAACAGGCGGCGGTGCGCGGCATGAACGCGCGCGTGCGCGCGACAAGCTGGTTGGGAGGCGAGCGCGTGCGCGCGACGGTGAACATGCTCGTCGAACGCGACGGGCGCCTGCGCTTCGAAGCCGAGGTCAGCCTGCAGGGGACGGTCGCGATCCTGGCTGTGGATGACGGGCGTTTTGCGCTGTTCGACGCGCACAAGAACGAGTTCGAGCGCGGGCCCGCCTGCCCGGCCAACGTCGCGTCGCTGGTCCGCATCCCGCTGGCGCCGGCCGAGGTCGCGGCGGTGCTGCTCGGCGACGCGCGTCCGCCCGCGCCGATCGATTCAACATCGCCCGCGACCGCGACGGTCGGCTGGGACGCGCGCCGCGGCGCCGACGTGCTCGCGGTCCCGGCGCGCGAGGGCGGGACGCTGCAGTTCCTGTTTCACGGCGACGGCGCCGCGCGCACGCTGATCGCGGTCGACCGCGTGGGCGCGAACGGCGCGCCGCTCTGGCGGACGGCCTACGAGGATCACGAGACCGCCGGCGGCGCGCGCGTGCCGGGCGTCATCCGCTTCGCCGAGCAGAACGGCAGCTTCGACGACGGCGTCGAGATCAAGTTCAAGGAGCGGACGCTGAACGCCGCCCCGGCTGCGGGCGCGTTCACGCTGGCGCCGCCTGCCGGCGCGACGGTCGTCGACGTGGGTTGCGGCGCGCCGCCGCAGTGATCGTATGCGCGCGTGGGGGCTGACCATCGCGGCGGTGGCGGCTGGTTGCGGCAGCGGCGTTCATGCGGGCGCCGACGCGTCAGTGTACTCAACGTGCGGTGAAGCCGCCGTCTATCAGCAGCGTCGCGCCGGTGATCAGCGCCGCCGCGGGCGAGGCGAGGAAGACCACCGCGGCCGCGACGTCGATTGGCTCGCCGACACGGCCGAGCGGGATGCGCGCCAGCAGATCCGTGCGGAACGCGTCGTCGTCCAGCCACTTCACCGTCCCCGGCGTCTTGATGAAGGTCGGCGCGACCGCGTTCACGTTGATGCCGTGGCGCGCCCACTCGACGGCGAGGCACTTCGTCAGGTGTGCGATCGCCGCCTTCGTCATGCAGTAGACCGACTCCGTCGGCAGCGCGACGACGCCCGCCTGCGAGCCCAGATTGACGATGCGGCCGCCGCGGTTGCGGATCATCACGCGCCCCACCGCCTGGCTGACGAAGAACGTCCCTTTCAGGTTCACGGCTAGCGTGTGATCGAAGTCCGCCTCGGTGACGGCCTCGGCCGGGTTGGGCGGACCGATGCCCGCGTTGTTGACGAGGATGTCGACGCGGCCGAACGCGCGTTCGGCCTCCGCGACGGCGGCGGCGATCTCGGTGCCGCGCGTGATGTCCATCTGCAGCGGCAGCGCGCGCCGTCCCAGCGCGCGGACGGCGTCGGTCGTGCCGCCGTCGGCGCGCGCGTCGCGGTAGCCGAGCGCGACGTCGGCGCCCGCCTGCGCCAGCGCGATCGCGCACGCGCGCCCGAGGCCGCGGGCGGCGCCGGTGACCAGCGCAATCTTCCCGCCGACGTCGAAGCGCGGCGTCTCCATGGCGCGGATGCTATCACTTGCGCTCTCGCCGTGTCGCAACCGGACCTATCCACCCCGCCCACGCCGACCGCGCTGGACGCGCTCGCCGCGCGGTTCACCGACGCGGCGATCCCCGCCACCGAGTGGACGCACGCGATGCACCTGACGATGGGGGTGTGGCACGTCGCGCGCCACGGGGCCGAGCTCGCGCTCGAGCGGCTGCGCGCCGGGATCCGCGCGCTCAACGCCGCGCACGGTACCGTCAATTCCGACACGCGCGGCTACCACGAGACGATCACGCGCGCGTACGTCCGGCTGATCGCCGCGTTCCTGCGCACGCGGCCGCCGGGCGAGGCGCTCGCCGACAGCGTCGCCGCGTTGCTCGCCAGCCCGCTCGCCGCGCGCGAGGCGCTCGGTCGTCACTACTCGCGGCCGCTGCTGTTCTCGGTCGCCGCCCGGCGCGGCTGGGTCGAGCCCGATCTCGAAC
>DATMZL010000296.1:0-4592 GCA_035607075.1 Polyangia bacterium | reverse complement strand
TCTCGAGTCGGCGTTCTGCCTCTCGATGATGAACGGCGGCTTCCTGGTCCCGACAAAGAACCTCGACAAGCCCGATCCGCGTTGCGCGCCCCTGCGCTATCTGCGAAATGAAACCGTGGACGCCAACTTGAACATCGTGATGAACAACAACTTCGCCTTCGGCGGCATCAACACCTCGCTGGTCTTCAAACGCGTATGACGAACACGAACGAACAATCTCACGACGTCGTCGTGATCGGCGGCGGGCCCGCCGGCTCGACCGTGGCCAACCTGCTGGCGCGCGACGGGCACGACGTGTTGGTGCTCGAGAAGGAGATCTTCCCGCGCTTCCACATCGGCGAGTCGCTGCTGCCCATCGACCTGCCGATCTTCGATCGGCTGGGCGTGAAGCTGGACTTCAAGGACTTCATCCGCAAGGACGGCGCCGAATTCATCGACGAGCGCACCGGCGCGACCGCGACGTTCGTGTTCCGCGAGGGCCTGGAAGGAACGCCGAAGCATGCGTACCAGGTCGAGCGCTCGCGCTTCGACCACCACCTGCTGAAGCACGCCGAGGCGCGCGGCGCCAAGGTGCGCTACGGCGTCCGCGTCGAAGGCATGGCCGTCCAAGAAAGCGATGACGGCGGCGCAGTCCGCATCAACACAAAAGAGCACGGCACCTTTCAGGCGCGCTACATGGTCGACGCCACCGGGCAGGACGCGTTCATGGCCCGGTCCAACAAGACCGTCCAGCCGCTGAAGGGGTTCGGCTGCGTCGCCGTCTTCCGTCACTACGACGGGCTGGCGCCCGCGATGTTCGAGGAGCTGACCTGCAGCGGCAACATCAAGGTGCTGATGGTTCCGGACGGATGGATGTGGGTGATCCCGCTGGCGGGCCCGCGCCTGTCCGTCGGCATCGTCAGCCGGCACGCGATCACGACGCCGGAGGAGACGCTGGACAAGGCGATCGACGCGTCGCCGATCATCCAGCGCCTGACCGCCGGCGCGACAAGGACCGAGCCACGCATCATCCGCAACTTCAGCTACCGCAACCGCCAGCCGTACGGCTCGCGCTGGGGCTGCGCCGGCGACGCGTCCTGCTTTCTCGATCCGGTCTTCTCGTCCGGCGTATCGCTGGCGATGCTCGCCGGCGAATCGCTGGCGGGGAAGGTGTCGCCTGCGCTGCGCGCCGGCACCGAGGACGATCCGAACCTGCTCGCCGCGCACGCGAAGCGGATGGAGATTGGCTACAAGACCTTCGCCGCGATCGTCTACCGCTTCTATCACGCGGAGCTGGTCGAACGGCTGTTCTTCCAGGAGACGGAGGGCCAGCCGCTGCGCGCCGGGATCACCAGCGTGCTGGGCGCGGACTTCTTCCGCGACGACAATCCGTTCCAGCAGATGCTGCTGAACTCGCTCAGCCGGAAAGCCTGGCCGGTCACCTAATCGCGCGGGAGACGCGCGTCGACCGCGCGTCAGTGAATCACGACGGACGTGCTGCTCATCGACAGCGGTATGCCGACGCCGACCAGGATGACGCCGATAACGATGGTGACGATGCCTGCCGTCTGCCAGTAACCCTTGTCGGCAAGGGTCGACCCACTGGAGTTCCTGCTGGCAAGGTCGTCCGCCGCAGAGTAGTAGGCGATCCCGGCGGCAGCGTCGACGACGCCGCCGATGATCAACGCGACGCCGACCCAGTGTTTGATCGTCGACCCGACTTGCGTGTCGATGACGACCTGCCCTGACGGCCGCGGCAGGGTGAACGCGTCCGAGGCCCGGATCGTCCCGCCACCGATTCGATAGGTCCCCTGTGCGTTGACCGGTTTGTTGCAGGGGGCCTTGCAGACGTCCGTCCACTTCTCCTGTTCGTACATCAGCTGGAGCCGGGCCCTCGAATCGCCCCGGATGTTCACCACCGGACCCAGGACGGGCGCCGCGGGAGGCCCCGACGGTCCGGGAAACAGCGGCTGCGGCGGCGCGACATTATTGCCCTGGTCGTTCACCTGCGGCTCGCTCGGCGCCGGAGCGTCCTGCGCTTTGCTCACGGGGATGAGCGACACCTGCACAGCGGCGATGACCGACAGCGACAACGACAGCCACCCACAGCGACCTTCGCGCATGAACGGACCGTAACGCCGCCGCGGCCGCCAAGTAAAGTCCGCGGCCGTCCATTTTCTGCCACCGTCGGCCGGCGCTGTCCGATTCCTCTCGAAGCGACCGCGGGCACACCCGCGCGGGCGCGGGCGCGGCGCTGTCACGGCTCTTGCACCGTGCGCGTGTCATGAACTCGAGACCCCTCATCGCTTCGCTGGTGATCGGCAGTTTCCTCTCCGCGTCGGTCAGCAGCGCCTTCGCGCAGGTTCGACCGATGGGACCTGCCATCCCGCCACCGTCGCCGGCCGCGCCACCGCCGCCACCGCCGCCCGGCCCCCCGCCCTCGCCTTATGCGCCGTACGGGCAGCAGCCGTATCAGCAGTATCCAGCGCCGCAGCCGCCGCCGTCAGCGGTCGCTCCGAACGGCGAGTACGTCGCGCCGCTGTCGCAGACCACGCAGCCGACCTACGTTCCCCAGAGCGTCGCGCTCTCCGGCCCGCGCTTCATCAAGGACTGGGAGGAAGGCCAGCCGATCCCCTACGGCTATCACCACGAGACGCGCGTGCGAAAGGGCCTGGTGATCTCGGGATCGATCCTTCTCGGCGTCACGTACATCTACTCGTCGCTGCTCGCGGCGGCCGGTGAGGACGCGTCCGACGGCGGGCACAACACGCTGGGCTGGCTGTGGATGCCCGTGCTGGGGCCGTTCTTCGAGATGTCGGAGACCGACTCGACGGCGGCGCGGTACGTCCTGTTCCTCGACGGAATGGCGCAGGCGGCGGGCCTGACGATGCTGATCGCCGGGGCGCTTTACCCGAAGCACATCCTCGTGCGCAACGACCTGGCGTCGATGTCGTTCGTGCCGATGAAGATCGGCAGCGACGGTTCGGGGATGGGCGTCGTCGGGCGGTTTTAACGGACCGTCACTGACCGCGCGCGAACGCGGTCCACTCGCGCTGCCAGAGCTGGCGCCACGCCACCCAGCCGTGCGAGCCGTCGACCTCGAACACGCGCTCGGCGGGCAGCAGCTGCGCGAGCAGGCGGTGATTGGGAGCCATCCCCTCCTGGCGCGCAAACCCGAGAAACATCGGCGGCATCGGCGCGCCCGGCTCGCGGTACTTCTGCAACCATTGCCAGATGCGCTGATAGGGATCGCTCAGGTCCGTCGGTGTCCAGCGCGCCGGGCCGCCCGCTGCCTCGATCTGGCGCATCAAGCTGTTCGGTCCGAGATAGGGCGACAGCAAGATCACCCGATCGACGGAGCCAGGCAGCCGGCTGGCGACGATGAGCGCGCCCAGGCCCCCCATCGAGGCGCCCACGATCCAGATCTGCTTGTACCCCTGCTGGCGCGCGGGCACGAGCACGTCGTCGCGCATGCGCTCGACGATCGTCTCCTTCATGTAGTAGCCGATGTGCGCGTCGGTCGCGACGACGTCCACCGCCAGCCCGGCAGCGCGCAGATCGGAAACGAAGCCGTGCGCGGCCCAGTCCGCCGCCTTGTCGCCCCGCCCCGGCATCAGCACCAGCAGCGTGCTCGCCCGCGCCGCCGCCGACGCCGCATAGCTCTCCGTGTGGAGTGGCACCGGCGCCGAATACATCCAGGCGCAGCCCGACACGCCGAGCAGCAGCGCGACGAGGCGTCCGAGCGCGACGCGGCGGCGCGTGTTCATTCCCCATCGTCCGGGAACAGGGCCAGGCGCTCGAAAGACGGTTTGCGCCGCCAGATCCCGTAGTACTTGAAACGCTTCGCCTCGATGTCGTCGGCGTTCTCGCGCGCCCAAGCAAGCGAATCGGAGGTCGTCTGCACCCACCCTGCTTGCGCCAGCCGCTGCGCGACCTCGTGATGATCCGACGCGCGAACCGGCTGAAGCGAGACGCTGTTTTCGCCGGGCATCAGCAGGACGTAGTAGAGCTTGCCGGCCTCGAGGTTCGCTGTCACGAAGTCGGTACCGTTTGCACCAAGCGCCATGAACAGGTGGCGGCCGGGCGCGCCGCGGTAAGCGACCTTCTTCAGCGCGCCCAGGATCCCGACGAGGGCGGCGGGCTGCTCCTCGACGACCTCGAATACCGACCACTGCACCTGCCAGTCGTCGCGCGTGGGCCTCGCGAAGACGATGACAACGTCGTCCGCTGCCGGAGCCGCGTTCACCGTCGCGACCTCCTGCATGTGCTTCACCGGATACGACCCCGAACCCGGACCCGCTTCGACGCAAGCGAACGTTGCGCCAAGAAGATAGAACAGAAGCAGGCCTCTCACTCGAGGTCCGCCTTCCCGTGCACGACCAGGTTCCCACCGGTCGCGCTGGCGCGCGTGGGCGTCAGGCGCAGCGTCATCCGGCGACCGCCCACCTCGAACGAGAACGGCGGCGGGGCGACGAACGTACGCAGCAGGTTGCCGCGGTAACGCGACGTCATCGCCGCGGCCAGCGCCGCGGCGGCGGGACCGCGGGCGGCGTTGCGGACGTTGCAACGCATGGACGCGCCGCCCGACAGGCCGCCGCAGTTCTCCAGCTCCG
>DATMZL010000302.1:0-5762 GCA_035607075.1 Polyangia bacterium | reverse complement strand
TTCGAGGAGTTCCTCGCGCCTCCGGGGTGACATCTACACAGGCTTGGCCAGGACGAGTGACGAGCTCAGGTCGAGCTGGCTCGCGAGCAGGCGCGCGAGCGAGTCGAACTCGTCGGCGGCGATGTGGGCGTTCCGTTCCAGCAGGCGCCTTGCCTCGGCGACGATGTCGGCCCGGGCGCTCGCCAGCCACCGCGAGATCGTCGTGTGGCTGACACCGTACATCGTGCCGATCCGTTCTACGGTCAGCCCGTCGACGATGTGGAGACTGTAGATCATTCGCTGGCGGTCATCGAGCGAGGCGATCGCTTGCTTCAGCGCCGACTCGAACGGCTCGCGCAGGTTTTCTTTTATGAAGGCCAGCTCGGGATCGGCCAGGGCTGAGCGCGTCTCGGCTGCGACGTTCCCGAGAGCGCGCTTCTCTGCGGCTTCGCTCCGCCTCATCATGAGAGCGATGCGTTGGGCCGCCACGCCAATCCATGCGACCAGGGGCCCTTTGCCAGAATACGACGCGAGCTTCGGCGGTCGGTCGGCCGCCCTGATCAGCGCCGAGTCCCAGAGACGTTGCTCGACCTCGTCGAGGAACGGCCGCGCGCGGTCTATGGGGCCGACGTACGCGGGCAAGACCGCCTGGTGGCGGTCTCGGAGCGCGCGGACCGCAACCTCGTCGCCAATCAGCGCGGCGCAACATAGATAGAGATCCTCGGCGTGGATCTCACGGCTGCCGAGGCCCTCGACTGCGGCACCGCAATGCCCGAGGTGCGCTGCGAACGACGCGCCGTCGACGCCAAACTCCGGGTGCCCGGCCCGGCCGCGGATCCAGAGATCGGCGAGGGTCTTCTCGACCGCATCGAGTGCCGCGGGCGCCGCTGGGGGCGACGCGCCACGCGCCGCGAAATACGCATCGGCCAACCGCGCCACGACCCTCGGCAGCGAGTGTAACATGCGCTCGGTTGCCCTCGCGGCGGTGACGTGTTGGCTATTAGCTGTCTGAACGAAGAGACGATCGTCGCGTTCATCGACGCGCGGTTGGCCCCCACAGGCATCGCGCACGTCGAAGAACACATGAGCTCGTGCGCGAGCTGCCGCGAGCTGCTTTCGCTGGCAATCGCAGCGGTGCCGCCGCCTGCCAACAAGCCGCCCGAGTCAACCGCCGCTGATTGGTTCGCCCCGGCGCCGCTCGGAGGCGCGAACCTCGCGCGCGGGACCTCGTTCAGCCGCTACACCGTTCTCGGACCCCTCGGCCGCGGCGCCATGGGCGAGGTATACGCCGCGTACGATCCCGAGCTGGATCGTAAGGTCGCGCTGAAGATCCTCCGCGCCCGCGGCGACGCATCCGACGGACGAGGCCGCGGGCGGTTGCTCCGGGAGGCGAAGGCGATCGCGAAGCTCCGCCACCCGAACGTGGTCGTGGTCCACGACGCGGGGACTGTCGGCGATCGCGTTTTCCTGGCCATGGAATACGTCGACGGACAGACCGTCGGGACCTGGCTCGCGTCGAAACCGCGTGGGCGTCAGGAGATCCTCGACGTCTTCATCGCTGCGGGCCTGGGCCTCGGTGCCGCCCACGCAGCCGGGCTCGCGCATCGGGACTTCAAACCCCAGAACGTCATGGTCGGAACCGACGGCGTCGTGCGGGTCATGGATTTCGGCCTGGCGCGCGAGATCGACGCGTCCGAATCCGCACCCGCGGACGCTGAAGTCCCGCCCGCCGCCGCGCGCGAATTGCCCGAGCGGGCCGCGGGAGCGGAGCTGCCGCTCACGCGCACGGGCGAGCTGGTCGGTACGCCTCTCTACATGGCGCCCGAGCAGTTCAAGACACAGCGGGCGGATGCTCGAAGCGATCAGTTCAGCTTCTGCGTCGCGCTTTATCAGGCGCTCTACGACGCACACCCGTTTGGCGGCGGCAAGCTCGCAGAATTGATCGCCGCCGTGACCGCGGGGCGCGTCCTGCCCGCGCCTCCAAAGAGCACCGTTTCTCCTTGGCTCCGACGCGTCTTGCTCCGCGGCCTCAGCGTGGATCCTGCCGCCCGCTGGGAATCGATGCCGGCGCTCACCGCTGCGCTGGCGCGCGATCCGGTACGGCAGCGATGGCGCTGGTTGGGTGCCGCGGCGGTCGCTGCGGCGCTGGTGGCCGCATTCGCCTTGGCGCGCGCGCCCCGCGCCCGTGAGCCGCTTTGCCAGGGTGGACCGGTGCGGCTCGCGGGCGTGTGGGAGCTGGCGGCTGGGACGAAGCTTGATGCCACACGCCGAGCCGCCACGCGTACCGCTTTCGTGAACACGGGACTCGCGAACGCGGCGGACGCCTGGGAGCGCGCCGCGCGCGTCCTCGATCGGTACGCGACGGGCTGGCTGCAAATGTACGCCGACACCTGCACGGCGACGCACGTGCGGGGCGAGCAGTCCGCCGAAGTGCTCGACCTGCGCATGGCCTGCCTGGACGAACGGCTGGGCCGGGTGAAGGCTCTCACCGACGTCTTTCTCGAACCCAACGGCGCGGTCGTCGAGAACGCCGTATCAGCCGCCGGCGCCCTGCCTGCGCTCGACCGCTGCGCCGATATAAAGCTTCTTCGAGCGGTCATGCCGCCGCCAGACGATCCCAAGACTCGGGCTCGGGCAGAATCGCTGCGGAGGGACCTTGCTCGCGTGAAAGCCCTGGGCGACTCGGGGCAATGCATCGCGGCCACGGCTGCCACCCGCAAGCTGATCGCAGACGCGTACGCGCTCGGGTATCCGCCGCTGCTGGCGGAGAGCCTGACGATCTCGAGCCGATTTTATACGTGCACCGAACACGACGAAGCGATCAGGAACTGCCGGAGGGCGGTGCTCATTGGTCTGGAAACTCATCACGACGAGGTCGTCGTCGAAGCCACGATGTTTCTTTCGTCGTTTGAGGTGGATGGGACGGGCGCGATCGCTGACGCACGGAGCTGGATCGACGTCGCGGGCGCTGTGATGCGGGGAATGAGCCGCCCGCATCCGGTCCTCGAATCGTGGCGTCTGATCACGCTGGCTGTGGTTTTTAGCAGGGAGGGAGACACCGAGCATGCGCTCGACACCAGCAAGCAGGCGCTCGCGCTGATCGAGAAGACGCAGGGCCCCGACCACCCGGACTATGCGATCGCACTCGGCCAAGTCGGCAACGTGCTCTCCGACGGAAAGCGCTACGGGGAAGCGCTTGCATACTTCCAGCGAGCTGCAGGGATCGCGGCAAAGGTGAATGGTCCCCTCCACCCTACAGTCGGGGCGTCCACCGTAAACGCTGCAGAGGCTCTGAACGTTCTCCACCGTTTCGGTGAGGCCGACGTTGCGGCGGAAGAGGCGCTTCGAATATTTCGTCACGCTGGAGCCCCGCACACCTTTCAGGCCTTCGCGTTGACCGAGCAGGGCGAGGCGCTACTCGGGCAGGGTCGATCCCAGGAAGCGATTGCTCGGCTCGAGGAAGCCCTTCGGCTCATCGCACCCGGTGAGTCCGTCTATTTGCAGCCGGCGCGTTTCGCCCTTGCGCGCGCCCTCTGGAACGCGCCTGCACAGCGGCCGCGGGCCCTGGCGCTCGCCCACGAGGCAATGCTCGGTTACCAGCGCCTCCCCTACAAGCGCCAGGAGGCCACCGAGGTCGACGCCTGGCTGCGTGCTCGCGGCGCGACCGAGCGCCGACGCCGCGACTGACAGCAGTTGCGCAACTGGCGCGACGTGCCGTCGGCCGGAAACTTTTTTCGGATCGCGCGCTGAATTCTGCGTGCAGAAGCTGGGAGGCGCGCATCTCCGCGGCAGGAGGTCTACGTGGGCCATAGTCGCGGGCGTTGTCTCATCCTCAGCAGCGTTAGCTGTATTGCAGTTTCAGGACTGCTGGTCGCCGCGTGCGGCGGGTCGGCGCAACCGCCGGCGCCCGCAGGCGCCTCCGCCCGCATCGAGCAACGACGATCGGCGCTGACGACCGACGTTGCGGTGACGTTGATCGACGGGTGGGGGAACCCGGTCGCGAACGAATCGGTCGAGGCGCTCGACACGAACGGCGACGTCATCAACAGCGGCGCGACCAACGCCGCCGGACACGTCACCTTGGCCGTCGACGGCCAGGGGACTTACGTCTTCCGCGTCTTCTACCACTGGGCGCCGTACAAGAGCGCGGCGTGCAACGTACCTGCGGGCTGCACGTCGGCGACGGTCAAGATCGAAAAGCCCGTCGCGGTGGCCGTCAGCGACGGGTACGGCGTACCCGTCGCGGGCCAAGGCGTCACCGCCTTCGACGCGGAAGAAAATTGGACCGCCGAGGAGACGACCAACAGCGCGGGCGTGGCGACCTTCTATCTGTCGCCGCCGGGCCCCTATTTCTTCCGCGCGGTCGCCGGGAACATGTATTTCGACACCCCGCTTGATTGCGGAATCCCGGGCTGTGTATCGGCCTCGATCGCGGTGACGAAGGTGCGCGTGACGGTGACCGGCACCAATGGAGTTCCAGCGGCGGGCTTAGGGGTATCCGTCGTTGATACGAACGGGAACGAGATCAACTGGTTCGACACCGATGCGCAAGGGCACGCCGACGTTGGCGTCCCGGCTGGCGCGTACAAGTTCCGCGTGGTCGTGAACGGCGACTACATCGAGAGTGGCGCCGACGGTCATTGCGCTGTCCCTGGCTGCCGCACGGCCACCATCACCGTTCCCGCCTGCGCGGGCCAAGCCGACGGTACGGCTTGCGACGACGGCGACCCGTGCACGACAGCCGACGTTTGTAACGGCGGAGTCTGTCAGGGACCGACTGCGTTCACTTGCGTCTCGCCCGACTCCTGTCAGGAAGCCGGGACGTGCGACTCGGGGAAAGCGTCGCCGCCGCCACCGTCGACGGAGGGCCTGATCGGTTGGTGGAAGCTCGACGGGAATGGGTTCGACGCTCTCGGCGAACACGATCTGACGATTGAAGGCAACGTCGTGCCCGCGCCCGGGCGCTTCGGTCTCGGGATGAAGTTCGACGGAACTTCGTGCATGACGACGCCCGACTGGACCGACGCAGGAATGACGGGCGCGAACGGCGTCACCATGATGGCCTGGGTCAACATCGCGGACGACTTCCCCTGCCCGACGACGACGGCGATCCTGGGCAAGGGCTTCGATTACAGCATGGGTGCCTGGTGTCCCGAGCCATCGGACACCGCGCCGGCGTTCACTGGAAATGTGCGCCCCGCCGGCGCCTGGACCTGGGGTTATCCGGGAGGCCTGGGACCGCTGGTGCCCAACCATTGGTCGCTCGTGGCGTTGAGCTGGGACCACCACGACATTCGCCTCTACGTCAACGGCAAGGCGTGGATTTCGTATCAGAACGTCGGAGAATTCGCCGACATCGATTCCACGTTCGCGATCGGCTGCATGATCTCCCGTTACTTCACCGGGGAAGATCGCATCGCGCACTTCGCAGGCACGATCGATGAGGCGATGCTGTGGCGACGGCTCCTATCCGACGCCGAGATCGCCGCGTACTGGACCGCGTCCGATCCGTGTATTCACCCGCCCCACGGGGACGGAACGTCGTGCACCGACAACAACCTTTGCACGACGGGCGATACCTGCCATTCCGGCGTTTGTCGCGGCGATACACCCGTCACGTGCACGGCGCCGGACAGCTGCCATGACGCGGCGGCCTGCTTGTGGTGGGCCGGTTGCTATTACGCGCCACCCAAACCCGACGGTGCGGCTTGCAACGACGGCCAGACCTGCACGCAGGGCGAAACGTGCCAGGCAGGAACATGCGCCGCGCCGAGCAACACGCC
>DATMZL010000719.1:0-3560 GCA_035607075.1 Polyangia bacterium | reverse complement strand
ATCGAAAGGGCGGCCACCTGAAGGCGAAGCATCTCGGTTTCGGTGAGCTTGTCGGCGTTGTCCATGGGTCTCCTAGGTCAAAAGTCCATATGCACGAAGGGCGTCCCACATTACTTGGCACTTGGCCTGCTCGGAGGCGGTGTAGATCGCTCCGAATGTGAACGCGCCGCCCGTCTGCTGCGCGGCATTCGTTCCGAACGTGCCCCAGGCCGTGCCGTTGAACGTGACGACGCCGCTGGAAAACCCCATGAGCTGCGTCCCTGCGTTGTCGGTGAATCCGATGGGCGTCGCGCCGACGATACCTTTCCAGTTCACCGCATGCGCGGTCGCCGCCCAGGCGTGATTATAGAGCGCCGACGACGAGCCAAGATCGTCGGTGGCTGACACTGCCGGGACGACGCTTCCGGTCGTCTGGATGTTCGTGGCCGTCAGGTTGATCGACGTGACCGGCGTGATGTCGTTGTTCTGCAGCGTGAGCACGCCGCCGCCTCCGAACCCCGTGAGGGTTCCGGTCAGCACTTCCGACGTGTGAGCGGTCGTCGCATAGAGAGCATTCCAGGTAAATGACGGGCCGCCGAGATCGTAGGTGGTCGTCGCGACAGGCAGGATGTGCGGAGCGTTCAATTGCGGCGTCCCGACGACGAAATTCAGGTTCGCGCTCGACGTCAGGTCGGTCCCGCTCCCGAACGGGATCCGCCCCGTCGTCTCGGGAATGCTCAAGAACGTGAGCACCTGCGCCTTCGTGAGCCCAGATGGCACCGCCGTCCCGCCGCTCACGTTGCCAACGATTTCCTGGTCGGCGATGGTCTGCATCTTCGCGAACGTGACTGCATTGGCGGCGATGTTCGACGTTCCGACCGCGCTGGCTGCGAGCGTCGTCGCGAGGCTGCCCGCCGTCGTCGTGACGGCGCCCGTGAGTGCGGGAAAGTTCGCGGCAGGCTGCACGCCGAGGATGTTCCAGGCGCCCGCGGCGTTGACCGCCGTCGGGACCGCGCTGCCCGCCGTGTTGTTGGCGATGAATGTGTGCGCCGCGATGGCGGCGAGGTCAACCGTCGGCGTGACGGTCGGGGTGCCGCCGATGGCGATGAGGCCAGAAGCGCCTGCGGCGACGCTCGTGACGGTGCCGCTACCGCCGAGCGTGCCATCGTCGAGGCGCACATAGTGCCACGCCCCGTTGATGTAGAAGTCAAGGCGCCCGCGATCACCCGCACCTCGGTCGGTGTTGTCGACGGCCATCGGCGAGCGGAAGCCGATGCCGCTGGACAGGACCGTGGAAGCCGGCGTCCCGATTGGCGTTCCGCCGATGATGGGAAGCCACGCAAAACCCAAGGTCGCGCCCGTCGCGAGGCCGGCACCGTCGCCGAGTCCGATGTCGTTACCGAGCAAGTCGATCGCGAAGCCGCTGCGCGCACCGGTGAATGAGGCGCCGATCGTGTACTGCGCGCGGGTGACGCCAGGGAAGTTCGTGGCGTTGAAGTTCGCCGAGAGCGCAACGAACGTTGCCGACGACACCGACAGCGACTCCAGGAACATCGACGAGCCGTCCACCTGACGGTCGACATTGCCGGGGTGATAGGACGTACCCGGAGGGTTGATCGCGTTGAAAACGAGACCATTCGGCGTCGCACCCGCTCCCGCGTCTCCCGTCAGCGTGAATCGTCGAGCGCCAGCCGTGTCGACGTAGGACATCCCGGCGCTCTGTGTGACCGCGTTCGAGGCGCCGCCATAAAGCACCTGCCCCGCGGTCACGGATAGCACGGAGGCCGCCGTGGTGCGCCCCTGCGCGTCCAGGGTCAGGCTCGAGATGACCGCCCCGCCGCCGCCGATGGTGCCGGCACCGGGGCCGACATTGGCCATTCGCGCGGCAGCGAGCGTGCCAGATGTCAGGTCAGAGGCGCTTCCGGTGGTCGCAACCGCAGCAAGCGCGAGGAAGCTGCGCACGCTCGCGGCCGAAAGCTCCTGCACGCTCGCGGCGCTGCCTGAGACGTTGCCGAGCAGGACGCCGTCCGAGACGTCTTGGATCTTGGCGTAGGTGATCTTCTTCGCGCCGATGGTGGCGGTGACGACTCCCGGCCCCGTCGCCGTGACGTCACCCGTGAGCTGCGTGATGCCGCCGATGACGCCGCCCAGGATGGCCGTCTGATTGCCCTCGTCGTCGACCTGGAACAGGATGCCGTTGATGTTCTGGATGCTGAGGGCGGATGGAAGCGTCGCCCCCGCAACGGTGCGCGGCCTCAGGTCCATCAGGTCGAGGATGATTTTCTCGTCGGCCACGTTAGCCCCTTAGGTGAGACTGCCCCAGGTGATGAACCCGCCCGCGCCGTCGGGGATTCGGAAGTACCGCGCGAAAGTTGCCGGCGAGCCCGCAGGTGCGTTCGTGATGGTCACAGCCACGGCGCCCGCGCGCACCTGGACAGGCTGCAGCGAGCCGAGCTCGCGCAGCGAAACGGCCTGCGTGAGCGACTCGGCGACCTTGTCGAACTCGCGGTTCACCTGCTCGCGCGCCTGTTCCAGCGTCGCGAAGGTCAGGTTGAATTTGGACAGCTGGATCAACTACCAGTCCTTCCCAATCGCCCACACTTCGCACGTTCCCGTTCCAGCCGTGGGCGTGAAGGTCACGCGCAGATGGCGAAACGCGGCGCTGAGCCACGACGTCACGCCGACTTGAACCATCTGTTTGTACGTCGCCGCCGTGCCATGCGCGACCGCCACGATGGCGCCGCCCGCGGCCGTGACGAAAGCCGCCGTCACGTCGTGCCAGGTGCCGGCGTTCGGCGTGGCGCCGTATTCCTCGGTGGCGTTGTAGTTGTTCGAGGCCTCGATCAGCCAAGTCCCGTCGAGCGTCGGCCCCGTGCTCGTCACGAGAAGCGACAGGTTCACGTCGGCGATGAGCAGGCAGCCCATGACGTCGGAAACCACGGGCGTCGTCCCCGTCGGGATGGCGGGGCCGTTCGTAGGATTGGTCGTCAGGGCGGTCGAGCCCGACGCGCCATTTTTCATGATGTGGCCTTCGTTGCCCATCCCGACTGGAGTACGCTCAGCCATTTTTCTTTGCCTTTCGCTTGGACTTGCGGGCTTCCGACATTGCGATCGCGATGCGCTGCTTGAGCGGTCGCTCCTCGCCGGTCTCCCGGTTGATTTTCAGTTCTCGAATGTTGTGACTGATCGTCTTCGAGTCGTGACCTTCGAGCAGGGGCATCTTACGCCGCTTCCCCTGGGGCCGACTTGGGATAGCTGGCCCGCTGCGCGTTCGACAGCGCCTCTTTTGCCGTGACTGATGTGCTGGCCTGCGACGGGCGCGGCTTGTTGTCCTGCATCTGCTGCGCGTCGGCGAGCGATGACTGCAGCGCGACGTGGAGCTTGCGATCCACCTGCGGGCGCCCGAGCCACGACGAGATGCCGATCTCCGCGCGCGGCGGCAGCTCGAATGACTTTTTGCGGCCCTTCTCGGTCTCAATGGCCTCGCGGATCGCCTCATCGATGAGCTTCGCGAGCGACGGGAAGATGGTTCGCAGGCTGATGGTCTGCGTGTTGAGCAGCGCGCCGGCCGCCATGAGCGG
>DATMZL010000313.1:0-7269 GCA_035607075.1 Polyangia bacterium | reverse complement strand
GCCCAGCCGGGCCGGATAACCGCCCGGGTAGAACGACAGCTTGTCGACCAGATACGGGTGGATGATCGACGGCCCGAGCGCGAAGTGAAACAGCGCCGGCACGCGCATGCCGTCCAGGAAGAAGCCGGTGTTCCCGGGATTGGCGCCGCGGATCGCGTACAGCGCGAACGGCCACACGATCTGCGACACACCGGGCAGCGACTCGATGATGCGAAACGGATCGCCACCTGTGCCCGCCGTCGTCCGCGCCGTCTCTCCGTCGACGCGCACGACCGGCGTCACTGGCTTCGCCGCGACGACGGTCTCGTAGACCTGGCCGCCGGGCGGGAGGCGCAGCTCGCCGGTCCAGCCCGCCGCGGTCAGGTCCACCGACACGCCCGCGGCCTGGTAGCGCGACGCCGTCGCCTGCAGGTGGTGGCGACCCGGCGCGACCATCACGACGAACTCACCCTTGTCGTCGCTGTCCGTGACCGCGACGCCGTCGACGAAGATCGTCGCCCCCTTGATCCGACGATGCCCGCCGCGCGCAAACACCGTTCCCCGCAACGCCGCCGGCGGCGGTCCAGTCTCGGCAGGGCGCGCATCAGGGAGAACGCCCGCATCCGTTCTGGCTGCGTCGCCCGCATCTGCTCCGCCTTCGGCGGCATCGGCGCCAGCATCGACGCCTGTGTCCGCTCCCGTCCCATCGACGCCCGCGTCCTGCGCGAAAGCACGACCCGCCGCCAGGAACGCGAGCGCGCAGGCCAGGATGCGCACGCTCAAGGCGGCAGCGTCGTCAGCCACAGCCCGTCGCGAGACGACGCCGCGCGGCCGCGGACGGCGTATGCGACGTCCGTCCCCGCGTCCTCGTTCGATCCCGCGACCGCGACGCCCGTGACCGCGCGCGCCAGCGATTGGCGCGCGCCCGTGTCGAGATCGACGAGCACCAGCTCGCCGTTGCCGTCCTGCACGTTCCAGTGATCGAGGAACATCGCGCGCCGATTGCCGAGCACGCCGATGTCGCCGCGGTTCGCCGACAGCACGTGCTCGACAGGTGGCGACGCGTTGACGTCCGCCCACCCCAGCGCCGCGCTCGATTCACCGTTGTGCGAGATGAAGATGCGCTGCCCGTCGCGCGAGAACGTCGCGCCCAGGTCGGTATCCGTCGCGATCGACACCGGCGCGTCTCCGTTCGGATCCGCCAGCCAAAGGTTGAACGACGTCTCGTGCGCGTCGTTCGCCGCCACCCACCACAGCCGATCGCTGCCCGGCGAATACTGCGCCTGATAGATGCTGAACGTCTTTTGCGGATCGGGCGCGGAGCAAGTTCCGTCGGCGACGTTCACGATGCGCATCGACTGCTGAGCGCCGTACATCGCGAACGCCCCGCCGTCTGGGCGCCAGGTGAACCCGGGGCCCGGCCAGGTCTCGCACGATCCCCGCACACCGCTGCAGGTGTTCCAGTAGTTCGTGTAGCTACCCACCCCGCTGCCCCACACGAAGAGGTGATCCCGACGATTGGTCACGAACCGGTCGGGATCGACGCCGTCGAGCTTCGTGCTGGTGCCCGCGCCCATATCGAAGACGTATGCAGCCTTCTTCGTGGGGTCGCTGGGATCGAGCTTGGCGTAGAAGATCAGGCAGGGCGGCGGCTGCCCGTCCGGACAGGGTGGCTCGTCGACGGTGCAGCCGAAGGTGCCGAAGAAGCCGCAGCTTGAGGGCGGCTGCGTGTCGTCACAAAAACCCGTGACCCTGGCCCAATCGGCCGCCGTCGTCGCCGGCACCAGCTCGGTCAGCGCGCCCGACGCCGTGTTCAGGCGCTGGATGTTGACCAGGTCGAGGTCCGCGGTCTTCTGCCGGACCAGCATCACCAGGTCGCTGCCCGCGAAGGCGATCGCGCCGACCGTGGTGCCCTCGGCGACGGGAAACGTACCCAGTTCGGACGGCCGCCCGACGACGACCGTGGTCCCGTCGATGATCTTGCCGAACGCGCGTCCGTCGGAACGCATCGCGGTCGTCTCGAGCAGCTCGTAGAGCTGCGGCTGCTCGCCGGCCGGCGGGGTCCACGACAACATTTGAAACACGTCCATCGCCTGGCGGTTACCCACGTCGTAGACGCGCTCGTATTGCTTGCCCGTCAGCAGCAGGTCGCCGACCAGCCACGCCGGCCACCGGTCCGGATACGTCCAGTCGATCCCGCTGAGCGCGACCGACGGCTGAGCCTCGTCGAGGGGCCAGACCAGAAAATCTTGCGGCTCGGGCTGCGACTTGTCGGCGGTGTCGCGCGTGAACGCCAGCGTGCGCGGCTGCCAGAAGAACAGCTCGCCGAAATCGCGCCCGTCCAGGACCTGCTGGCCGGACATCGGTCCGGGATCGCCGCCGTCACACGCCGCAGCGCCAACCGCCAACAACAATGCGACGTTGCCAGCGCGGTAAACACTCCGAACCGCCATCTTCACGTCATGACCCTTAAGCTATGTCGGACGTTGCCCCTTCAGCCTTCAGCGCTTCGTAGCTCGGGTCACGATCGGGCGATCCTCGAGCCGAAATACGAATCGCAAGCCTGACCAGACGTCATCAATCGCGCAAACCTTGTTGTCGACCAGGCCGGCCGCCAACCCCGTTGCCCGCACGTCGTTCTCGCTGACATCGGTTCGCCTGCCGGACGCCGGCTTTTTCGTTTTCTTCGGCCATGCGATCCACAGACCGCCGGCGGGATCCAGCCGCCGTTTCAGGGTCGGAAGACGGCGTGCGACCTCGGCCATGGTCGGAGCGAAACACACAATCACGTCGAACTGGCTCCTACCGGCGGCGACCGGGCGGGCCGCCACACCGGAGGGCAACGCGCCCAGTGTGCGCGTGAAGTCGGCGGGCGGCTTCACCAGGCCGAAGCGGGCGCCGGGTTTCAGGCCGAGCTTCTGCGGCAACGGCGTCCCCGAGTACCCGACCATCGCCCCGATTGTAGCTCGACCGCCCACCGACCTGGACCGCAGAATCGGTCGCACAATAAACGAAGGGGAGAACAGGGCTTGGGCCCCGTTCTCCCCTTGCGAAGGACTTCTATGTTTGCGGTTGGTTGCTGCCTACGAAGCGCGGGTTAAACCGCGTCCTCGTTGCGCTCGCCGGTGCGGATGCGGACCGCTTCTTCGATCGGCGTGACGAAGATCTTTCCGTCGCCGATCTTGCCGGTCTTCGCCGCCGCGCTGATGGCGGCAACGACATCCGCCGCCATCGAGTCCGGCACCACCACCTCGAGCCTGACCTTCGGCACGAAGTCCACCACGTACGCCGACCCGCGGTACACCTCCGTCTTGCCGCCCGTGCGACCGAACCCCTTCACCTCGTAGACGGTCATACCGGAGACCCCGACCTGCCGCAGGCGATCCTTCACCTCTTCCAGCTTGAATGGCTTGATGATCGCTTCGATCTTTTTCATGGCTTTGTTTCTCCTCTTTCGCCTGCTGCGGGTTAGCCCGCCGCCTCGTCGTAGTGATAACCCGATTCGCCGTGATCCGTCTCGTCCAGGCCGGTCTCCTCGTTCTCGACGGTCGGCCGCAGGCCAATCGTCGCCTTGACGATCATGGCGATGACGACCGTGCCGCCGATGGCCAGCGCGAGCGTCACACCGATGGCCTTGAGCTGCTCCAGCCACAGGCCGTGCCCGACGAGCCCCGAGAGGTTGGTCTTGAGGTTCGCGTTGACGTCCGCGGTGGCCAGGAAGCCGGTCACGAGTGCGCCCATCGTACCGCCGACGGCGTGGACACCGAAGGTATCCAGCGCGTCGTCGTACTGGAACATCGACTTCAGCTTGGTGCACGCGAAGAACGGCACCGCGCCCGCGAGCACGCCGATGATGACGGCGCCCGTCGCGTTCACGAAGCCCGTGGCGGGCGTGATCACGACCAGGCCGGCGACCGCGCCGGAGCAGAAGCCGAGGATGGTCGGCTTGCCGCGGGTGATCCACTCGAGCAGCGGCCACACGCAGCAGGCGATCGCGGTGGCGATCGTCGTGGTCATGAAGGCGTTGGCGGCGACGCCGTCGGCGGCGACCGCGCTGCCGGCGTTGAAGCCGTACCAGCCGACCCACAGCATGCCGGTGCCGACCATGGTCAGCACAAGGCTGTGCGGCAGGAAGGCGCGCTGGCCGAAGCCTTTGCGCTTGCCGAGGATGAGGCAGAGGATCAGCGCCGACCAACCGGACGACATGTGCACGACCGTGCCGCCGGCGAAGTCAATCGCGTGAATCTTCGCGCCCGCGTTCCAGACGCCGTTCATCATGCCGTCGACGCCCCACACCATGTGCGCGAGCGGGAAGTAGACGATGAACATCCACAGCAGGATGAACGCCATGATGGCGGAGTACTTCATGCGCTCCGCGATCGCGCCGACGATCAGGGCCGGCGTGATGATGGCGAACATCAGCTGGTACATCGAGAACACGTTCTGCGAAACCCAGTAGGCGTAGTCGCCGTTGGGGGCAGCATCGACGCCCTTCAGGAACGCGAACTGCGTGCTCCCGAGCAGGCCGCCGAGGGCGCCTCCCTTACCGAACACGAAGCTGTAGCCGACGAGCCACCACAGGAACGTGACCAGGCCGGCGCAGCCCAAACACTGGGCCATGACCGACAGGACGTTCTTGCGGCGCACGAGGCCGCCGTAGAAGAGCGCCAGGCCGGGCAGCGTCATGAACAACACCAGCGCGGAGGAGGTCATCATCCAGGCGTTGTGGCCGGGACCGCTGACTCCCTTCGTGCCGCCCTTGGCGTCGTAGGCGCCCTTGGGCTCGCTGTTGTTGACGTAGGCTTCCACGTCGGCGAGGCGCGCCGCCAATTCGGCGGTCGTCGGAGCCGCTGCCGCAGGAGCCGCCGGAGCGGCCGCTGCAGGAGCTGCCGCAGCGGGAGCCGCTGCTGCTGGCGGAGCTGCCGCCGGAGGTTCATCAGCCGACGAGGGACGCGTGGTGATCACCAAAATCGCCGCCGCGAAGGCGAGGAAAAGAGCGATGCGTGGGATGGTTTTCGTCATGTCGAAGTCCTTTTGGTTCGGTGAGTGACCAAGGGCCACGTTACGCATTTCGTGTTTCTCCGATGTTTCCGCCGTGAAAAATCGCCGTATATCCTCACAGGTGCCTACATGCCCTTGAACCTCCAGCTGTTCGGAACGAAAAAGTCCAAGGAAACGCGCGCGGCGGAGCGTTTCTTCAAGGAACGCGGGATCTCGCCGCACATCGTCGACCTGGCGCAGAAGGGAATGTCGGCCGGCGAATTACGCAACGTCGCGGCGCGCGTTGGCGGCTTCGAAGCGCTGATCGATCGCGAAGGTCAGCGCTACGTCGACAAGGGCCTCAAGTACGCGGCGCCGACGGGGCCGCGCATCGAACAGATGTTGATCGCCGATCCGCTGCTGCTGAAGATGCCGATCGCGCGCGCCGGCAACCGCGCCACCGTCGGCTACGCGCCCGACGTGTGGCAGAGCTGGATCGACGAGGCCAAGAAAAGCTGAGCAAGCCTACGGGCCCCGCTGAGCATTATGCTTGCGGAATGGACCAGGCCTTGGAGACGCCGGTGGTGCGCGTGCGCGGGGATGTCGTGACCGCGACGCGCGATCGGGTCGCGATCGAGCGGGCGCTGCAGATCCGGGTCCGGATCGGCGACGACGAACGCGTGCTGTCGACGACGATGCGGACGCCGGGCGACGACGTCGCGCTGGCGGTCGGGTTCCTTCACGGCGAGGGCGTGCTGGCGGGCGCCGGTGCGTTGCGCGGCGCAGAGCAACTCGGCGACGACAGCGTGCGCGTGGAGCTCGCGGCGGAGGCGGCGGCGGCGCTCGCGGCCAGCGAGCGGGCGTTCGTGACCAGCGCGGCGTGCGGTGTCTGCGGGCGCACCAGCCTGGACGGGCTCGCGAGCTGCGGCGGAAACCTTGTCGATGACGGCGGGGGCGTGACCGCGGCGGTGATTCACCGCTTGCCGGACGCGCTGCGCGCGGCGCAGGCGGCGTTCGTGAGCACGGGCGGGCTGCACGCCGCGGCGCTGTTCTCGCTGTCCGGCGATCTGCTCGCCGCGCACGAGGACGTCGGCCGCCACAACGCCGTCGACAAGCTGGTCGGGCGCCTGCTGCTGGCGGGGAAGCTGCCGCTCTCGCGGGCCGTGCTGATGCTGAGCGGCCGCGCCAGCTTCGAGCTCGTCCAGAAGGCAGAGGCGGCCGGCATCCCGATCGTCGCGGCGGTCGGCGCACCGTCGAGCCTCGCGGTCGAGCGGGCGGCCGCGGCGGGCATGACGCTGCTCGGCTTCGTGCGCGACGGCGGCTTCAACGTCTACTGCGGCGCCGCGCGCGTCGCCGGGCTGAACGACGCGAATGTCGTCTGATCGCGATGGAGATGGCGCTCCGAAGGTGACGTCGCCGCCGGTGGTAGCGGGCGGCGTCGGCGCGCTCACAGCGACCGTGGCGCACGTCGCGCACGGTCCGGGGCTTGTGCGCGGCACGCGCGGGCTGCTCAAGATGAATCAGCCCGACGGGTTCGACTGCCCGGGCTGCGCGTGGCCCGAGCCCGCCGCGGGCGAGCGATCGCTCGTCGAATTCTGCGAGAACGGCGCGAAGGCGCTGGCGTGGGAGGCGGACCGCGCGCGCGCCGACGCGGCGTTCTTCGCGCAGCACGCGGTCGCCGAGCTGGCGGCTGCCGACGAGTACTGGCTGGGACAGCAGGGCCGCCTCGTCGAGCCGATGTGGCTGCCGGAAGGCGGCAGTTATTATCAGCCGATCGGATGGGAAGACGCGTTCGCGCGCATCGCCGGCGCGATCGCCGCACTGGACGGCCCCGAACAGGCGGTCTTCTACACGTCCGGGCGCACCAGCAACGAGGCGGCATTCCTCTATCAGCTGTTCGTGCGCGAGCTGGGCACCAACAACCTGCCCGACTGCTCGAACCTCTGCCACGAATCCAGCGGCGTCGCCCTGAAGCAGGCGGTCGGCGTCGGCAAGGGGACCGTGCAGCTCGAGGACTTCGAGCACGCCGACGTCATCCTGATCATCGGCCAGAACCCGGGCACCAACCACCCGCGCATGATGACGACGCTGCAGGCGGCGGCGCGCCGCGGCTGCCAGATCGTCGCGATCAACCCGCTGCCCGAGGTCGGGCTGCAGCGCTTCAAGGACCCGCAGCGCCCGAGCGGCGTCGTCGGCCGCGGCACCCGCATCGCCGACCACTTCCTGCAGGTCCGTCTCGGCGGCGACCTCGCCCTCCTGCAGGCCGTCGCGCGGCGGGTCATCGCCGCCGACGACGCTGCGGGCGGCACG
>DATMZL010001579.1:0-4061 GCA_035607075.1 Polyangia bacterium | reverse complement strand
CGACGCCGGCGCCATCATCTTCTCCTCCGCCGACTGATCCAGGGTCCCCTCTCCCGCTCAGGTCCCTCGCCCCGCGAAGCGGGGAAAGGGTTAGGGAGAGGGGTCCGGGACTTGGCGCAGCCGTCGGAATATGCCTAGAGTCGGCCGGCCCCCCCTTCTTCCTTAGAGGTCACTTATGAAGCGTCCGCCTCGCCTCGCTCGACTCGTCACGTCTGCTCTGCTCGCGGCCGCGGTGGCAGGGTGTTCGTCCGGGTCCGTCGGTCCGACCAGTCCCGGCGCCGGTGGAACGGCGACGGGAGGCACGACCGGACGCGGAGGAACCACCGGAGCCGCAGGCGCCGCAACAGGGGGCGCAGGCAACGGCGGTAGCAGCGGAATTGCGGGACGCGGAGGAACGACAGGAACCGGCGGCACGAGCACGGGCGGCAACGGGGGCAACGGTGGCACGACGGCGCGCGGAGGGACGGGCGGCGTTGGAACAGGCGGCGCAGCCGGATCCGTCGGCGGTGCCGCGGCGGGAACCGGCGGAACCAGCGGCGCGGCCGGATCGAGTCGGGGCGGGGCAAACGGAGGAAGCGCAGGCGGTGCCTCCGGCACGACGGGCGGTACAGGCGGAACGGGCACCGGAGGTTCGGCGGCGGCGGGAACGTGCATCGACAACATGCAGAACGGCACGGAGACGGGCGTCGACTGCGGCGGCTCGTGCGATCCCTGCCCGAATTACAAGATCAACGGGCCCGCCACGGCCGACACGACCGGCAGCGGATGCAACGGCGGGCCCGCTTTCATGTGCGTCCGCGACATGGTGTTCAGCCCCGAATTCAAGGTCGCCGCCGCGGACGACTTCGGCCCGCCGACGAACCCTCCCTTCGTGTACGGCGTCGTCGGCCACGACAAGGATTCGGGCGGCCTCGACACGCAGGCCGCGGGCAACTCGTGCTGCCAGTGCTACCAGCTGATCTTCACGACCCCGCGCGATCCCGTCAGCGGCGTGGCCGTCCCGAAACCGATGATCGTGCAGGCGTTCAACACCGGCGCGGGCGGCGGCAAGAACTTCGACATCTACATGGGCGCCGGCGGCGAAGGCGCCAACACGCAAGGCTGCAGCCGCCAGTACACCAGCTACCCGACGATCGGCCAGCCGAACAACGGCGGCATCCGCGCCCAGAGCGTCAGCCAGTGCGTCGGCGCCATGAACCAGTACAGCTCAACGTCGATCGCCACGATGTCCTGTCAAAGCACGATTGCCGCCGACTGCGCGATGATCACCGCAGGCAACGCCTCGGTGCAAAGCACGACCCAGGACTCGTGCGTGGAGAGCAACCAGGTGCAGAACCTCTATCACATGAACTGGAACGTGCTCGCCAAGCGAATCGAGTGTCCGGCCAACCTGACCCGCGTGACCGGCTGCAAGTTGAGCTCGCAAGGCCTCCCGATGGCGGATCCGACCGCCGTCGACATGAATTCCGCGAACGGGAAAGGCTTCTCGTCCGGCTACTCGACGACGACGATGCAGGACTGCTGCCGCCCGACGTGCGCGTACAAGCCCAACGTCAGCGGCGCGGACGCGACGTACAAGCAGTTCTACACCTGCGACGCCAGCGGGACCCCGGGGTAGCGCGAGCGCGAGAAAAAAATCCTCCGCGATTCCGGTCAGTTGCAGAAAGATCGTCCGCCAGGTCGAGGGACCGCGTCCAGAGTCGTCGCGTTCATGAAGCACACGACACAAAGGAGCCAACGATGCGTTTCATGATGATGCACAAGAACGATCCCCACACCGAGGCGGGGGAGAAGCCGCCGCTCGAGCTGATCAACAAGATGGGCGCGTTCATCGGCGAGTACTTGAAGACGGGCCAGTTCGTCGACGGCGCGGGCCTGGCCGGCAGCAAGACGCGCACGCGCCTCACGTTCCGCGACGGGAAGTGCACGACGAAGCACGGCCCCTATCGCGGCGAGCACGAGCTTCCGGCGGCGACGCTGCTGCTGAAGGTCCGCACGCGCGAGGAAGCGCTCGGCTGGGCCGAACGTTACGGCAAGATCCTCGGCGACGGAGAGCTGGAGGTCGGCAAGGTCAACGAACCGTGGGACCTCGGCATGATGCCGGAGCCCGAGAATCCGCCGCTGCAAGTCTTGTTGATCGAGAAAGCGGACCCGGAGACCGAAGGAGCCGGCCGCAACCCGCAGAAGAAGGCCGCGCTCTCGCGCCTCCGGACCGAGATGACGAAGGCGGGCGTGCTCGTCCGGGCCCTGCAGCTGCAGTCCAGCGCCAAGGGCAAGCGACTGGTGTTCACGAAGAACGATCTGCGCGTCATCGACGGCCCGTTCGTCGAATCGAAGGAGCTGATCGGCGGCTTCGCGGTCCTGGACCTTTCGGATATGGACGCAGCGATCGCGCTCGCCCGCCGTTACGCCGAGATCCTGGGCGGTACGCTGGAGATGGACCTCCGCCTCGTCGACCAGGACGCGGCGCCGGACGCGTCGTAACGCCGAAAAAAAGCGGCGCGAAAACGTCGGGATCGGGCCGCCGCTCAAGCGCAGCGCGCGGAAGGCGATAAAGGAGGAATGAATCAGCGGACGCTGCGCATCCCCGACACACTGAAGCACACAAGCGACGAGCAGACCGACGTCGCCCTACAGGAGAAGGCGCGGGAGCACGTTGACCGCCATCCCGGCATCCGCTATCTGGCCGACGTGCTCCGGGCGCTGCATGCGCCGGCGGTCCCGCTGCGAAACGCGAAGGCGTTCTTTGGCTCGTTCGTCCCGCGCGAGATGATGGACGCGTTCGCGCAGCGGCCGGATCTCCGCGTCAAGACAGTCAAGGCGATCACGGGCGGCGCGCCCGCCTTGCTCCGCAGGCTGCCGGCGGAGGCGCTCGCGTCCCAGATCGACCTGCTGGTCATCGAAGACCTGCCCGAATCCGAACGGTCGGTGCGCGCGGAGGGCGATCGCGCGCTGTCGGTGTACGACCTTTATCTCAAGTACCTGGACCCGGTGGACGTCGCGACCTACCTCCCGCCCCACGCCATCTGGCGGTACGAGGCGCACGACGACTGGTGGAAATGGGAGCCGGGCGCGGGCGCGCGCACGTTGATGGCGACGGAGCTGCGCAGCGTCCGCCGTCACGGGATCCTGACGGACTCGGAAATCCTGGACCTGCTGGGCGAGGAGACGCTGGAACAGTATCTGCCGCTGGCGTTCAGGACGGGCTTGCGCAAGGCAGCGCGACGGGCCGCGGCGGCGGGCCGGCCGTTCACCGACGCGGACACGTTCGCGGGCCCGGGGAACGGCGCGCGCGAGCTGATCGACGAGATGGTCGACAGCGTCCCGCTTCCCAAGCTGCGCGAGGTGATCACGCACGTCGCCGGCATGCTGGGGCTGTCGGGGCTGGACGACGAGGAGGTCACGACCGTCTCGAACATCGCGGCGGGGACGATCGACAGAGACGCGGCGGCGGTGCCGACGCCGATCGGTCTTCGCGTCGGACCGAAACCGACGCCGGCGGTCGTTACTGGGCCCGCGAACCCGCTCGGCAAGCGTTCGCCGATCGATCGGGCCGCCGCGACGCCGCCACCAAGGGTGATGCCGGCGATGCCGGCCGCGAAGGGGGGCCGTCCCGCGGCGATGCCCGCGGGCGCCGACGCCGCAGGTCCACCCGAGCCGGACGACGATCTCGCTTTCCTCGAGGAGATTTCCGGGCGCGTCATCTGACGCGTTCCGCCCGCCACGGCGAGATGTGAATGTCCACGTCACCGCCTGACGCGTCGGTCCGCCTGCACCTGAAGTGCCCGGACGCCGACGACTTCGTCGTGCGGTTCGCACCGAACGTCACCCGCGGCGGCGTCTTCCTGCCGACGCGCGACGCGCGCGAGGTGGGCGCGTCGATTCGCTTCGAGGTCGCGTTGCTCGACGACACGGTCGTGTTCGCGGGCGACGGGATCGTGACCTGGGTGAAGCCCAAGGGCATGGGCATCAAGTTCACGACGCTGGATCCCGCCAGCAAGCCGATGCTGGAGCGGCTCCTGACCCAACGCGAGGCGCCGACGGAAGCAGCGCCAGCGCCG
>DATMZL010000829.1:0-2214 GCA_035607075.1 Polyangia bacterium | reverse complement strand
CGCTCGACACCGAGATCGATCTGACGCTGGAGGCTCCGGACACGGGACCGCAGCCGCTTCCGCCGGTCTGCAAAGATCCGCCCGTCTGATGAACGTGCCGGAGCGGATAGCCCAGGTCTATGCCGCTCATGGACATGTCGTGCTGAGAAGAGCGCGCCAGATCCTGAATGACGAAACCGAGGCTCAGGATGTCCTGCACGAGGTCTTCGCGTCGCTGCTCGGTAAGCCCGAGCAGTTCGCGGGGAGGAGTAGCGTGACCACGTTCCTTTACAGCGTCACCACGCACCTCTGTTTGAACCGGCTGCGAGACGGCGCCACCCGGGCGCGATTGCTCGCAGAGCGGGGGCCGGGCAAGCCCGAGGAGGCGCGCGGCGACCGGCTGCTGCAAGTGCGCGAGCTGCTCGCGCGCCTTCCCGAGGACCTCGCGCAGGTGACCGTCTACTACTACGTCGACGAGATGACCCACGAAGAGATCGCCGACCAGCTCGGATGCTCGCGCCGCCAGGTCGGCAACCTGCTGGAGCGCGCGCTGGAGCTGTGCCAGCGGCAGGAACGGGAGGCCGTCGGTCATGGTTGATTTCACGCGGACGCGCCCGGAGACCTGCCTGTCGGATCGGGCGCTGGACATGATGATGGCGGGCGAGTTGGCGCCTGACGCGCGCGCGACTGCCGAGCAGCACCTGCCCGGATGCGCCGCGTGCACGGCGCGGCTGCGCGAGCTGGAAGCGGCGCGGGCGGCGTTTCCGCTGGAGGCGCCCGCGTTCGCCAAGCTGGCCGCGACGGTCGCGCCGGCGCGCGCGCGCCGCCGGTGGTGGGCGTGGGGCGGCGGCTTCGCGACGCTGGCGGCGGCCGCTGCGGCGGTGGTCTTGCTGGTCCGCGCAACGCCCGGGGGCGATGGGTTCGGCATCAAGGGCGGCGAGCGCATCGGGTTCTTCGTCTCGCACGACGGCGCTGTGCGCGCGGGCGCGCCGGGCGAGGTGGTCCACCCGGGCGATCGGTTGCAGGTCGTGTACACGACGCGGGCGCCCCGCACCCTGGCGATCTTCAGCCGCGACGCGAAGGGTGCGACGACGGTGGCGTTCCCGCGCGATCTTGCCGCCGGCGTTCGGATCGAGGCAGGCACCGACACGCCCCTGCCTTACAGCCTGCAGCTGGACGATGCGGCGGGCGTCGAGACGCTGCACGGGCTGTTCTGCGATCGGCCGCTGCCGCTCGAGCCCTTGCGGCGAAGTCTGGAGGAGGGCGGCGAGCGCACGAAGTGGCCGGCCGGCTGCCACGTCGATCGCATCAGCTACGTCAAGCAGCGATGACCCGCACGCGCGTTTTCATCGCCGCCGCCATCGCCGCAGCCGGCGCCGCGCTCGCAGCGTCGCCCGCCCGCGCCGCTCAGCGCGTCGCCGTGATCATCGGCAACAACGTCGGCGACGGCGACGACGTGCGCCTTCGCTACGCCGAGGATGACGCCGACAAGGTCCACCGCGTGCTGCGCACCCTCGGCGGTTTTCGCCCCGAGGACATGGTCCTGCTGCGCGGCGAATCGACGGAGACGGTTCGGCGCGCCCTGATCCGCGTCAACGATCGCATGCGCACCGACGCCGATCAGCAGGGGATGCTGGTTGTCTATTACTCGGGCCACGCCGACGTGCAGGCGCTGCACCTGGGCGGCAGCGCATTCTCGATGGAGGAGCTGGAAGCGCTGGTGAGGGGATCGCCCGCGCGCACGCGCGTCCTGATCGTCGACGCGTGCCGGTCGGGCGCGCTGACGCGCGTGAAAGGCGCCGTCCCGGCGCCGGCGTTCGACATTCAGGTCCGGCGCGCCGACGCCAGCGAGGGCGCCGTGTTCCTGACGTCCAGCTCGGCGAACGAGGACGCGCAAGAATCCGACGGACTGCGTGGTTCGTTCTTCACGCACTACCTGGTGTCGGGTTTGATCGGCGCCGCCGACGCCGACGGCGACCGGCGCGTCACGCTCGCCGAGGCCTACGAGTTTGCCTACCACCAGACGCTCTTTCGTTCGGCGCGAGCGTCGGGCGTACTGCAGCGACCGACGGCGCAGTTCGACCTGCGCGAGATGGGACCGATCGTTCTCACGACCCCGACGCCGACGTCTGCACGCCTGCTCCTTCCGCAGGTTGCGGACACACACTTTCTCGTCTACGAACCGCGTTCGCGCCACGTTCTCTCGGAAGCGTGGAGCGCGCCGGAGCGTCGCAT
>DATMZL010000345.1:0-4038 GCA_035607075.1 Polyangia bacterium | reverse complement strand
CACCGTCGTCCCGCTGCCGCACGTCCCGTTCTGGCAGGTTTCGCCCGTCGTGCAGGCGTTGCTGTCGTTGCACGTCGACCCGTTCGTCTTGTTCGGGTTCGAGCACACGCCCGTGTTCGCGTCGCACACGCCCGCCACGTGACACTGGTCCGACGCCGAGCACGTCACCGTGTCGCACGGCTGCGCGATCCGCCAAACGTTGATCTCGTGGATCGACCAGTGGTTCGCCGACGCCGTGCCTGTTTGCGTGATGCGGATAGCCCGGGCTGTCTGCGTCAGGAAGTTGATCGTGACCAGCTGCGTGCTTCCGGTTCCGGTCGCCACCGGCGTCCCGAAGGTTGTGCCGTCGCTCGACAGCGACACCGAGTAACCGCGCGGGAAGTTTCCCGTGCTCGTCCCCGCGTCCAGCGACAGCTGATTCACCACCTGCGCCGTCCCCATGTCCAGCGTGAAGGTCTGCCCGTTCGCCTGATTTGCCCCGTTGTCCCAGCGCGTGGTCGCCGTGCCGTCGATCGCGTTCGCCGGCACGTCGGTCCCGCCCGTGCCCGACGCCGACGCCACCCACCCCGTCCGCGACAGCGCGGGGCCGACCACGTTCAGCTCCTGGATCGACCACGGCGATCCCGTCGGGTTCGCCGCCGTCAGGCTCACCTTGATGTGCCGCGCTGTCGTCGGCTGCACGTTCACCGTCAGCAGCACCGCAGCGTTCGTCCCCGACGCGATCTGCGTCCACGTCGATGCGTTGTTCGAGGTCTCGACCTTGTAGCTCCGCGGGAAGTTTCCCGTCAGCGTCCCCGCGTCGATCGTGATCTGGTTGAACAGCCGGTACGTCCCCATGTCGACCTGGTAGAAGGTCCCCGACGCCACCGTGTTGGCCGTCCACCGCGTCGTCGTGACGCCGTCGATCCCGCCCGCCAGCGTCGTGCCCGTCGCCGCCGTCGTCCCCGTCGCCGTCCACACCGACCGCTGGTGCGTCGACGCGCTCGTCGGCTGCCCGAGCACGTTCATCTCTTCGATCGACCACGTGAACGCCGTCGCGTTCGTGGAATTGATCCGGAGGTGCCGCTTCTGCTGTGTCGCGAAGTTGATCACCACGAAGCGCGACGTCCCCGTCCCCGTCGTCACCTGCGTGAAGTTCGTTCCGTCGCTCGACACCGACACCGTGTAGCTGCGCGGGAAGTTCCCCGACGTCGAGCTGCCTGCGTCCAGCGTCACCTGGTTGAACGTCTGCGGCGCCTGCATGTCCACCTGGAACTGGTGGCTCGTCCCGCTCACCGAGCTCCACCGCGTCGTCGTGCTGCCGTCGAACGCGCCCCCCGTCGTCGTCCCCGTCGCCGTCGACGACGCCGTCGCCGTCCACCCGGTCCGCGACAGCGACGCGTCGTACACGTTGAGCTCGTAGATCGACCACGCGTTCGTCTGCCCCGCCGGCAGGTTCGCCAGCTTCACCTGGATGTACCGCGCCGTCTGCGACGCGAACGCCACCGTCACCACCGCGGCGCTGCCCGTCGCCGTCGCCACCGTCGTCCACGTGCTCGCGTCGTTCGATACGTTGACGTTGAAGCTCCGCGGAAAATCCGTCGCCGTCGCCGTCGTGTCCAGCCGGATCTCGGTGAACGTCCGCTGCGCCCCCATGTCCACCTGGAAGAAGTTCCCGTTCGCCTGGATCGACGTCGTCGTCCATCGCGTCGTCGTGTTCCCGTCGATCGCGTTCCCCGGCGTCCCCGCCGGCGACGCGGTCGCGACCCACCCTGTCCGCGGCAGCGCCGTCAACGCCGACGTCCGCTGCTCCACCTTCCCGCCCGCGGGCTCCGCCGTGACCGGCTCCGTGTCGGTGCGCGGCGACTGCCGGCACGCGCTTGCGGCGAGCAAGACGATCGACAGGGAAATCCAATACCGCCTTCGTCGGTTCACCATCTCAGGCCTCCACGTCCACGTGTGCCGGTACCGCCAGCCGAACAAGCGGACCACCGTGCGGTTGTGACTCTTTCTGTCGCGCTTGGTCGCTTCGAACAGATCGCATCCGACTTAACGACGCAGCTGGATCGCTCTCCGCAACCAAGAGTCACGAAATTCTCCTGCCGGAGTGACGGCCGGATTTCGAAAGAGGCGCACGCGTCGCGCGCGCAGCGGTTACAGGCGCGCGATATCGTTCAGTAAGTCGTTCGCATTCGCAGGCCGAAATGTCCGGGCCTCACGCGAACAGCGACGCCTCGCGATCCCGACGCGCACGCGTCGAGCGCACGACATGCTCGTACCCGAATTAAAGACGCACGCGAGTCGGTTTGCGCAACCGAGAATCGGCGCGGAAGCGGACCTCCGTCAGCTCCCGTCGTACTCCTTCCACTCGAAGTCCATACGCGTCGTCTGTGCCTTGATCGTTCCCATGATCTCGTCGCGACGCTCCCACGCCCAGTCCGGCATCAACTTCTTCCAGTAGCTCTCGGTGGGGACGTAGGCGATCGGTCGTCGGTCGCCCATTCTCGGTTCCCATGCGAGCTCCAGGTAACGATCTTCCGCCTCGATGTAGTGGATCACGCGATAGTTGACCTTGACCTTTGGTCCGGTCACCGGGGCCTCCTCGACGACGTGATGCCGGATTTCATGGGAGATCTTTTTCCACGCGACGCAGAACGCGACGACGCCGACGGCGGCAATGATCAACGCTGCTAATGCACGCATGGTGGTCCTTCGGGTCAATGTCATTTGGGGTCGTAGATGATTGGCTGGATCACCTTTTTGTTTTCCAGCAACGCCGGCAGCTCTACATTGATCCAGATCCCATCCGCAGGCGCTCCCTGGACGAAGGCGAACACATGTCCCGAAGCCGCTTTTGCGTACTGCTTCGAAAGGATAGCCCATAAGTCGGTGGCCTGCTTGCGGCTCATGTTGTTGTAGACATCCTGTTCCATCAGCCATTGGCCGCCCTCGGTGTTTTGGAGCAGCATCTTCGCGTGCCCCATCGCGTACTGCGCAGCTTTCTCCCAGTTCCCGTCGCCTGACCAGAACCCGGCGGCGTCGGGCGGTGTGCTGACGTCCAGGTATCCGGTCATGAGGATTGCTTTGATCCGGAGGTACTTGAGCGTCCCGCGAACGTCGTTGACCAGCTTGTCGAGCTTCTCCTTGGCACCGGCGGCTACTTCTCTGACGCGAGAAGCGGCCGCGCCGCCAAATCCCGCCACGGGGGCACCCGGCGGGTCGGCGCTCCGGGCAAAGTCCGCCATGTCCGCGTCGAACAGGACCTCTGCAAAGCTCGGGGCCGATTTGCCGTAACCAGCTTGGGCGAGCACTGATTCGACGGTCTCTTTCTTGCCGGTGGCGATCTCCGATTGCGACGCCTGCGTCACGGCGGCTGTGTGCTTGAGTGCCGCGGAGACGCCGGCGGAGACCGCTCCCGAAACCGCCGCGACCAGCAGCTGCTCGCCGCCGAGGTCATTGCCCAACACCGCCGCCGTTATCACGCTGGACATGACGCTGGACATCGCGCCGCTGACCATCTGAGCGCCTATCGATGCGCCGGGACCTATGGCCGCGCCGGCCACACCACCGCTGACGGCGCCCGCGAGGATGCTGACGGCTTGCATCTCGACTATCTGGTCGAACGATGCGCCGCTCATCGCCATCGTTGTCGTGCTGTAGGCGATGAGCGCGACGTACGCGACAGCGCAGGCGCCCTCGGTGGCGACCGCGCACACCGCGACGGCCGCGATGCTGAAGATGTAACCGAACATCTCCGCCGCGCTGTCGAGGAAGAAGCCGGTCGGATCGGTGTACCGGAGCGGGTTGTTGAGGACGTAGCTGTAACGGTTGTAGCTCTGAAGATCGCTGACGAACTGGACGTTGGGATCGGGCGACAGGAAGCGGCCGATCGCCGGGTCGTAGACGCGACCGTTCATGTTGACGAGGCCGACTCCCGGGATGGTCTCGTGCCCGGTGAACTCGCGGTGTCCCGGCAACGGTTGGAACGAAGCGGGATCTGCCGGCCGTCCATCGGGCGAGCGCCGCGTGCCCCACGGGTCGTAGCCGGCGACGGACGGC
>DATMZL010000348.1:0-3952 GCA_035607075.1 Polyangia bacterium | reverse complement strand
GTGTTCATCGCTCTAAGGTACGTGACAGCGCAGCATTGGTCTTCTCGCGATATTGACGGCATAATCGCGACGCATGAGTGAAGAGCCCGGGGCACCGCGCGAGAACGCCGACAGCGCTGACAGCACCGACTTCGAGCTCATTGAGGCTTCGGGCGTGACCGCGCCCGCCGCCCCCGAGGCGGCCGCCAGCCCCGCGACGCCGTCGGCGCGGACGACGATCCCGCCCGAGAAGGCGGTCGAGCTGCTCTCGAAGATCAGCTTGTTCTCGGCGCTCCAGCCGTCGTACCTGCGCCGCATCGCGAACCTGGGCATCGAGGAGGACTACCCGCTCGGCGCGTTGATCTTCAAGGAGGGCGCGCAGGGCGACAAGATGTACCTCATCCTGTCCGGCGCCGTGCGCATCAGCCGCCAGGTGCCGGGCATGGGCGAGGAGGCGCTGGCGGTGTTGCGCGCCGGCACGCACTTCGGCGAGATGGCGCTGATCGACGACTTTCCGCGCAGCGCCGACGCGGTCGCGCACGAAGCGTGTCGCCTGTTCGTCGTGCGCAAGGAAGACATGGAGGACCTGCTGTTCGTCGATCGCGACCTCGCCTACGACCTGCTCTGGTCGTTCGTGCGCACGCTGTCATCGCGCCTCCGCGAAACGAACGACAAGATGACCTTCATGGCCGTCACCTCGAAGTTTTGAGTCCGATCCGATCCCCTCGCCCCGCGAAGCGGGGAGAGGGTTAGGGAGAGGGGTCTCCCCATGTCATGCTTCCCCCGTGTCGATCGCGCCGCTGCCCGATGACGATCTCGCGCCGCTCGTCGAGCTCCTGTCCGCGCGCCGCATCGTCGCCCTGACCGGCGCCGGCTGCAGCACCGAGTCCGGCATCCCCGACTACCGCGGCGGCGGCCGCACCGGCCCGCGCAATCCAATCCAGCACGACGCCTTCATGAAGCGCGCCGACGTCCGGCGCCGCTACTGGGCGCGCGCCACGCTCGGCTGGGCGCGCTTCTCGGGCGCGGAGCCGAACCCTGCGCATCGCGCGCTCGCCGCGCTGGAGGAAGCCGGCCGCGTCGCCGGCGTGATCACACAGAACGTGGACCGCCTGCACCAGCGCGCGGGCAGCCGCCGCGTCGTCGAGCTGCACGGCGCGCTCGCCGACGTCACGTGCCTCCGATGTGCGTGCAACGAACCGCGCCGCGATCTTCAGGCGCGTTTGCTCGACGCCAACCCAGGCTGGCTCGAGACGGCGCTGGATATCCAACCCGACGGCGACGCCGACCTGCACCCCGAGCGCGTCGAGTCGTTCTCGGTCGTCGCCTGCCGGCGCTGCGGCGGCGACTTGAAGCCCGACGTCGTCTTCTTCGGCGGCTCGGTGTCGGAGCGGACGCTCGCCGCGGCCTGGGAGCTGTTCGCCGAAGCCGAGGCGCTGCTGGTCGTCGGCTCGTCGCTGGCCGTCTACTCCGGCTTTCGCTTCGTGCACCGCGCCCGCGAGCAGGCCCTGCCGATCGCGGTCGTGAACGTCGGCCCGACGCGCGCCGACGATGTCGCCGCTGTGAAGCTGTCGGCGCCCGCAGGAACGATCCTGCCGCGACTCGCAGCGACGCTGGGTGCGCGATCGTTGTGAGCGCGATGACGTCGTAGTCGATCAGTAAAGATCGAGCCCGGTCAGCGACGATTCTTGGTTGCGCAAACAGACTCGCGTGCGTCTAGTTTGGGATACTGGCGCGTTCGCGCTTTCCTGTCGCGCGCGTCGGGATCGCAAGCCGTGGCCGTGAGGCAGGCAATTCTGCGAGCGAGTTGCTGAACGATTTCAGGGCCCTGTCACCGTCGGTGTCGCGAAGCGTGCGCCTCTTTTCCCGTTCGGCCGTCACTCCGGCAGGAGAATTTCGCGATTGTTGGTTGCGCCAAGCGGCCCCCCTGCGTCCTTAAGTCGCATTCGAATGTTCGCAGCGACGCAAAGCGCGACAGAAAAAATTTCACAACCGCACGCTGGTCCGCTTGTCCAGCTGGCGGTACCGGCGACGTGCACGCGGAGGCCCTGAGCGAATGAACCGACGAACGCGGTATTGGATTCCCCTGTCTATTGTCTTGCTCTCAGCGGGCGCGTGCCGGCAGTCGCCGCGGACCGATACGGGACGGGCCACTGCGGAGCCCGCGGGCGGAAAGGTCGAGCAGCGGACGTCGGCGCTGACGGTCCTCTCGCGGACAGGCTGGGTAGCGAGCGCGTCGCCTGCCGGCGGAACGGGCGAGACGGCGGACAAGGCGATCGACGGGACGGCGACGTCGCGGTGGCGCTCGGGCGTGGCGCAGGCGACGAACCAGTTCTTCCAGGTCGACATGGCGGCGGCGCGGACGTTCACGGAGATCCGGCTGGATACGACGTCGACGGCGACGGAGTACCCGCGGAGCTACAAGGTGCAGGTCGCGAACGATAACGTCAGCTGGGCGACGGCGTCGACGGTGGTGGCGGGCTCGGGGACGGCGTTCATGACGCTCGCGTTCGCGCCGCAGACGGCGCGCTACATCCGGGTGACGCTGACGGGTGGGGACACGGCGTCGTGGTCGATCCACGAGTTCAACGTGTACGACGCGTCGCTGGTGCGGACGGGATGGACGGCGACGGCGTCGACGACGGCGACCGGGACGGCGACGGCGGGCGCGCTGGACAGCAGCATCACGACGCGGTGGAGCTCGGCGAGCGGGACGAGCCACCAGTTCCAGGTGGACATGCTGGCGACGCAGACGTTCGACCAGATCACGCTGGATGCGGGCGCGGCGACGTCTGCGAACTTCCCGCGCAGCTACACGGTGTCGGTATCGAGCGACGGGACGACGTTCACGCAGATCGCCAGCGGGACCGGGACGTCGCGGGTGGTGGTGGTCAACTTCCCGATGCAGCAGGCGCGATTCATCCGGGTGAACTCGACGAACGGGACGGCGTTCACCTGGTCGATCGAGGAGCTGTACGTCGGCCCTGCGACGGTGGCGACGACGTACGTCCGCACCGGGTGGACGGCAACGGCGTTCACGAACAGCGCCAACGCGGGCCTGGCGCTGGACGGAAGCACCACGACCAGCTGGACGAGCACGGGCGGCGAGACGAGCCAGTTCATCCAGGTCGACATGCAGGCGATCCGGATGTTCACGCAGGTCACGGTCGACGCGGGGACGTCGGTCACGCCGCGCACGTATCAGCTGCAGGTCGGCAACACCTCGACGGGTCCCTGGACCACCGTCGTGTCGAACGTGGCCGGGACGGCGGCGACGGTGACGATCAGCGTGGCGCCGCAGACGTCGCGGTTCATCAAGATCAACCAGACGGCGACGAGCACGACCAACTGGTCGGTGCGCGAGCTGAACGTGTCGGGGCCGGCGCTGTCGCGGGCGGGCTGGGTGGTGTCCGCTTCGCCGAGCAGCACGACGGACGTTCCGGCGAACGCGATCGACGGCACGGCGAGCACGCGATGGGACAGCGGCGCGAACCAGGCCGTCACGACGCCGTCCCAGTCGTTCACGCTGGACATGGGCGCGGCGCACGTCGTGAACCAGCTGACGCTGGACGCGGGGACGAGCACGGGGAACTACCCGCGTGGCTACTCGGTGAGCCTGTCGAACGACGGGTCGAACTGGGGAACGCCGGTGGCGACGGGGACGGGCAGCACGCAGATCGTGACGATCAACTTCCTGACGCAGTCGGCGCGTTACATTTCGATCGCGCAGACGGGAACGGCGTCGGCGAATCACTGGTCGATCCACGAGATCAACGTGTGGCGGGTCAAGCAGCCGTGCGACACGGTGACGTGCACGGCGTCGGACCAGTGCCACGTGGCGGGCGTGTGCGACGCGAACACGGGCGTGTGCTCGAACCCGAACAAGACGAACGGGTCGACGTGCAACGACAGCAACGCCTGCACGACGGGCGAAACCTGCCAGAACGGGACGTGCGGCAGCGGGACGACGGTG
>DATMZL010001286.1:0-5310 GCA_035607075.1 Polyangia bacterium | reverse complement strand
CTCCCGTCGTTCGTAAGTTCGTCATGAAGGTCGAGGCCGTGACCCGAGACGCCGAGCGCTCCCTCGCGCGCATGGCAAAAGCAAAGGAGCAGGCTGCCCGCAAGCTCATCACGACGATGAGCGTTCGCGACGCCGGCGCCGTCCTAGGTGTCTCGCACCAGCGCATCCAGCAGCTCGTCAAGGCCAAGGGCTCTGGCAAGGTTCGCCGGCTCGCAGGCTCGCGCGAACAACGTCTGTAGTCACGCATTGTCGCGAATTCCGAGGCCTACGCGACGGAGGGCACGTCGGCGGGACTGACGTCAGCGTGCGGCCGGGGTGTTCGATTCGGATTGTGCGGCGAGCGCTCTTCGAATGGATCGATCGAGGAGGCGAACCGTCTCGGCGACGAGCGGATCGAGGCTCGGGACGGTGCCCGCCGTCGAAGCGAGCAGGGTCGAGGCGGCTCGACGATCGCGGGCCAACGTGAGCCAGAACTGACGGTCGAAATCTGCGCCGCGGACCATCGACAGGCGATCGAGATCGCTCGCCTCAGCTTCGAGCGCGGTGGGGTTGTCGTCAGAGTACGCCTGGCCGAGGCGATCCTCTCCGATGCCATGGGCGTCGGCGATCGCGACGATTCGCCGGTCGAGAAGGCGGAAGTCCGTCTCCAAATTGGTCGCGAACCGCATGGTCTCCGGACGGAGAGCGGCGACCTGAGCCAGCAGGCCGAGCGCGATCTCACGCTGCGCCACGTGGTGCAGTCGGCTGAGCGGCACGACGGCCTGTATCGGTGCGGGTCGCGCCGCGCCGGGCTTCGGCGTCTCAGCCGCCGCGCGGCGCGGCGAGACACCGATCGAGACGAGCGCTGCGAAGGCGCAGACTGTCCGAACGAACCTGCCCATCACGTCGCCTCCCGCGCTGCAACCTAAGTCGGGCGCACGCCGGCGTACGGAAATGTCGTACGCGGATCGTGGTTCGTGAGCAGGTTCAACAGGGAAGGTCGAAGGTCGCCATGTGCAAGGCCAGCACGGTCAGCAAGGTTCGACTGAAAATTGTGATCTGGGTCGGAGCGATGGTGTCCGTAGCCGCTGGTTGCGAGCGCGGGGCCGACGCGCAGACCGCGGGTCTGAACGGGCTCGATCCCGATCGGGCGGGGCGGATCGCCAATGTTCCCGTCGCCCGCGGCGGAGCGAGCATCGCGCCCGCCATCCTGCATCCGAGCCAAGAGGAGCCCGTGACGCCCGCGGCCACGGTCGCGCTCGCACCGCCCCCGCCCGGTGTGATCGACGGCAAGCGGCTGGACAGCGAGATCGCCGCTCGGTTCGAGGCACTCGAGCAGTGCCGGATCGACGTCGCGCGCGGCAAGCAACTGAGAGCAGATGCCGTGGCAGCCGATCGCCTGACGCTGCGCTGGACCATCGAGCTGACCGGCAAGGTCCGCGCCCCGGAGGTGGTGGGGACGACCGCTGTCGACGCGGACATCCTCGCTTGCGTGAAGCACCAGATGAACGGCTGGACGTTTTCGCCGCCGTCGGGTGGGCCGCTGCCCGTCGAGCGAGCATTCGTCTTCGAGCAGCATCGCGGCACGCGCTCAGCGGCGCCTCCCGCACCACGCCCGAACGCAAAGTGACGGCCGACTGGGCCGACGTCGACGGACCGGGCTCACGCGCTCAGGTGCGCGCGCCTGCCAGCTCCACGACGGCGTCCGACAGCCGCTGAATGTCGACCGGCTTGGTCAGGTGCAGCTGAAACCCCGCGGCGAGGGAGCGCTGGCGATCGTCCTCGGTCGCCAGCGCAGTGAGGGCGAGGGCCGGCGTGCGTCCGCCGTGGTCGGCGCCGAGATCTCTCAGCTTTCGGATGAACGCGTAGCCGTCCTCGCCGGGCATCGCGATATCGCACAGCAGGACCTGGGGATGGAACTCCGCGACGGCGGTCAGGGCCTCTGCCGCTGAGCCGGCGACCTTGACCTCGGCGCCCATCTCCTTGAGCACCTCGGCGATCGCTTCTTGCGTCGCGCCGTCGTCGTCGACGACCATCACGCGCAGATCCTTGACGTCATGGCGGTCGCCGGCGCCTTGCTGCCTTCCGCCAGATACGACGGCCGTCTCCTGGTCGTTCGGGCCGGCGTGCTGGACGTTCATGATCGGCAGCATCACAGAAAACGTCGCTCCCTGGCCGATGCCGGGGCTGTCGGCTCGGATCGTCCCGCCGTGTTGCTCGACGAGGTGACGCACGATTGCGAGACCGAGGCCCAGCCCGCCGTACAAGCGGGTGTTCGAGGTGTCGCCTTGAGAGAAGCGCTCGAAGACGTGCGGCAAGAAGACGGGATCGATCCCCGCTCCGGTATCGCTCACGACGATCCGGGCGCACCCGTTCGCCTTCTCCAGAGTGACGCTGATGCGACCACGCTCGGAGTTGAACTTGATGGCGTTGGTAAGCAGGTTGGAGACGATCTGCTGGAGGCGCCTGGCGTCGCCCGCGACCGGGCCGACGGACTTGTCGAGGACGACATCGAGATCGAGAGACTTGCGCTGCACGGATCCGCTGACCCCTTCAAGGGCTGCCTTGACGACGGCGGAGAGATCCACGACCCCCAGCTCCACCTTGAGCTTGCCGGCGACGATGCGCGACACGTCCATGAGGTCGTCGACGAGCTGCATCTGCATTCGGGTGGCGCGCTCGACCGCGCCACCGACGCGCGCGAGCCTGGAGGCGTCGACGACCTTGCCCCGACGCAGCAACTGCGCCTGCAAGAGGAGGCTCGCGAGCGGTGTCCGCAGCTCGTGTCCCAGAACCGCCAGAAACAGATCCTTGGCGCGGTTCGCCCGGTCCGCCTCGGAGCGGGCCTGCTGCGATTCCATGAGGAGGTGCTTGAGGCCGTCGATGTCGACGAGGGACAAGATGGCGCCGTCGATCTTGTTGTCCGTGTTCTTGTAGGGTCGGATCTGCATCCGATACCAGCGCCCCTGCCGGTCCTGCACCTCGGACTCCGTCAGCGCCATCGTGTCGATGACCTCGGCGACCTGCCGGTCGAGATCGAGAACCTCGACGTTCGGCTTGATGTCGTCGAGCGCGCGGCCGACGTCCGTCTGGACGACGTTGAGGATGCTTCGCGCCTTGGGCGTGAAGCGGCGGATCCGGCGTTCGCGATCGAGGATGACGATCGGAATGTCCACGGTGGCGAGGAGGTTCAAGAGGTCGCCGTTCACCTGCGTGACCTCCTGATTGCGGCTCTGGAGCTCATCGTTGACCGTGGTCAGCTCTTCGTTCGTCGACTGCAGCTCCTCCTTCGCGGTCTCGAGCTCCTCGTTCATGCTCTGGAGCTCTTCGTTCCCGGACACGAGCTCCTCGTTGGCCGAGCCGAGATCGTCGTTGGCTCGCCCGTGCTCCTCGATGAGCGATTGCAAATATTCCTTCGTCGCCAATAGCTCGTGCTCGAGCCTCGGAAACCGGCGGTCCTCCTCCGACGGCGCGGACAGGCGCCGCGTGACGGTCGTCGCGTGCCCGGACTCTGAGCGATCGGCGGACGCGGCCTCGTCCTCGAAGAGCACCACGAACAGTGGCTCTTGAACGTCCGGATAGCCGGTGAAGGGAAGAACGACGAGGTTGCAGCGTCGCGTGAACCCGTCCTGGTCGACCTCGATCCCGTTCCGACTGGCCGGGGCCATGTCGTCCTTCGCCTCGGCAAGTGCGGCGCGCAACGCCGAAACCAGCCCGGGACGAGCCATCTTGATGATGTCATTCTGTGGGTCGCCGGGTGCGGGCTGCAGAAAAGATCCGGTCTGACCGCGGAACTGGAGGATCTCCATCCGCGCGTTGATGAGCACGCCCGGCGGCGCATAACGCGCCAGCAGGATGCGGTCGAGGTGCTTGGCGACGTCCACCCTGCCGCGGACCTGCATCCGCGTATCGCCGGGCTCGGCGACCGGGCGTTCCATCCGGCGAGGGTCGAACCGAGGCGCGAATCGGAGGATGCTCGGATGCGCCGTGCGCGCGAAGATCTTGTTCGCTTTGTCGACGACCGAGAACAGCTGCGCGAACCCCGAGATGCTCTCCGTGTGGCCGAGGAGCAGGTAGCCCGGTTGGTTAAGGGCATAGTGAAGGCTGGGAATGACCCTTTTCTGCAGCGGCTGATCGAAATAGATCAGTACGTTGCGACAGCTCACGAGATCGAGCTTCGAGAGCGGCGGGTCGCGGGCGAGGTCGTGCTGGACGAAGACGCACATGTCCCGGACCGTCTTGTTGATCCGGTACCCGCGGTCGGCCTTGGAGAAATAACGCCGGCGCCGCTCCTCGCTCACGTCACGGAGGGCGGTGTCGGGGTAGAGCCCGGCGCGCGCTTTGGCGATGACCGGCTCGCTCAGATCGGACCCGAAGATCTGAACCGGGCGCGAGGAGGTTCCGAGGACGTCGAGCACCGAAATCGCGATCGAGTACACCTCTTCACCGGTCGAGCACCCGGCCACCCAGATTCGCAGCGGCGCCCCCTCTGCTTTCTGCTTCAGGATGGCGGGCAGGATGTGCGCCTCGAGCGCATCGAAGAGCGTCGGATCCCGGAAGAACGACGTGACGTGAATGAGGATGTCCTCATAGAGCGCGCGTGCCTCGGCCGGATCCCCCTGCACGAGGGCGAGATAGGCCGGCTCGTCCGGCACGCGGCGGAGCGCCATCCTTCGGGCGAGCCGGCGCTGCACGGTCGCCAGCTTGTATTCGCCAAAGTCGACGCCGAGCGCGTTCCGCACCACCATCAGGATCTGATCGCGAACCTCGGCGTCGCCCGCGGCCGGCGGAGCTTCGACTGACGCGACAAACGGGTGGCGGCTCAGGCGCACCAGCTCGCCGGCGAGCTCGGGGATCGCGAGCGCGTAGTCGACCACGCCCGCGTTGACCGCGCTCTGCGGCATCTCCCCGTATTTCGCCGACTTCGGATCCTGCGCGAGGGTGATGCCGTTCTCTGCCTTGATCGCCCGGAGGCCCTCGGTGCCGTCGGAGGCATTTCCCGAGAGCACCACGCCGATCGCGTGGCTGCCGCGGTCCGCGGCCAGGGAGCGCAGGAAACCATCGACCGACAGGTGCGACCGCCGAGCTTCGAGCGCTCTCGACGCCAGGGTCAGCCGGCCGCCATGGATCGAGATGTCCGCGTCGGGCGGAATGACGTAGACGTGATCGGGCTCGACGGCCGTGCCGTCCTCGGCCTGATGCACGGTCATGGTCGTGGCCTTGGCCAGCGCGTCGCGCAGGAAGCTCGCGTGCGTCGGATCGAGGTGCTGGATGAGGACGAACCCCATCCCGGTGTCGGTGGGAAGGTGCTTGAGGAGCTGGGTGAACGCG
>DATMZL010000738.1:0-2291 GCA_035607075.1 Polyangia bacterium | reverse complement strand
CGCGAGCGGCTGTTCGAGTCGTTCTTCACCACGAAGGGCGAAGAGCAGGGAACCGGCCTCGGTCTCGCGGTCAGCCGCGAGATCGCGCGGACCTCGGGCGGCGAGCTCGAGCTGCTCGACGATCCCGGCGCCTGGGGCGAGCCGGCCGTGACGGCCTTTCGGCTCACCCTGCCGGTCTCACAGGAGCTCTGAGCCACGCCGCGGTGGGGGTTGGCGCTGGCGTCGTTCATCGCGTCGGTCGCGACGGCGGCCAGCGTGCGCGCGGCTGCGCCCGAACCGCCACCTGCCGCGCCGACCACCGTCACGCTGACGCCCGCCCGCGCGAAGCTGCTGCTGGGCGTGGAAGCCGAGCTGAACGTCACGCTCGACATCCGCGGCCCCGACTCCGAAAGCTTCACACCCGTCCGCGCGCTGACGAACGTCGGGACGCTGGAGCTGCCGCACGCCGCCGGATCGCCGGGCCACTTCAGCGCACGCTATTTGCCGCCGCCAGAGCGATACCCGCAGGTCGCGCTGCTCGTCGTCGAGCTGGCGAGCGGCGCGCGCCGCATGCACGTGGCCGCGCGCATCGCGCTTGAAGGGTCGACCGTCGTTCCGTTCCACACCAGCCCGGGCGCTGCGGTCACGATGCGCGTCGGCGATCGCAGCTTCGGCCCCGTCACCGCCGATCAGAAGGGACGGGTCGAGATCCCGATCCAGGTGCCGCCCGGAATCCGCGCCGGGCTCGCGCGCGCCGTCGACCACAACGGCGCCCGAGAGACGTCGGTCGACCTGCAGCTGCCGCCCTACGTGCGCGTGGTGGTGCTGGCCCCGACGACGCTCGACGTCGGCAGCTTCTCCGAGATCGTCTTGCTCGCGATCGAGCCCGACGGCGCGCCCGCCAATCCGACCCTCCTGACGCTGGGCGCGTCGGCCGGCCTCCTGCACCCGCTGGGTCCCGGTCCGCTGGGCGAGGCGCGCTTCCTGTTCGAGGCGCCCCGCCGGCTGGGAAGCGGCGCCGTCGCCCTCACCGCGATGGCGGGCGGCACGCCGGCCAGCCGGTCGGACAGCGCGGTTGCGCTGCGCGTCGGCGCGCCTGCGCAGCTGGCGATCTCGCCCAGCACCCACCGCTTGATTGTCGGCAGCGGCGAGACGGCGCGCGTGGCGATCTCCGCGCACGATTCGTTCGGCAATCCGACGTCGGCTGCGGGCCTCGAGATCGCCGTCGACGGGCAGTCCCGCCCCGTCACCATGGCGGCCGGCGGCGTGGGCACGCTGACCGTGGACGCGCCTGCCCGGTTCGACGGCCGCGAGCGCGTCACGATCGACGCCAAGCTGGGTGCGATCCGCGCGACCGAGGATCTCCACATCACGGGCGGCCCACCGGCGCGACTGACGATCAATCTCCGCGACGCGCGCCTCGTCGCCGACGGCCACCAGAGCACCGAGCTGCGCGTGCGCGCCGTCGATCAGAACGGGACGCCGACGGCCGTGCCGGGGTTGAGCTGGGACACACCCGAGGGCCGGGTCCGACACGTGCGCATGCCGCATGACGGCGAGTACGTCGCCGAGTACGTGCCCGATCGAATCCGCGAACGACAGCAGCAGGTGCTGGCGGTGATGGCGACGCAGGCGCTGCGCGCCAACGCCACGCTGGAGGTGACGCCGCCGCCGATCCGGCTGGTCGCCGCCGCGCGCGTCGGCCTTTTCTACAACCTCGGACACGCGGCCGGCCCGGCTGTCTTCGTCGAGGCGCTGCGACCGCTGCCGATTCGCCGTCTGGCCGTGTTAGCGGGCGCCACGATCGGATACCTGCGCGCCGAGATCGGCGGCGTCGGCCCCGAGCACACGGAGACGGCGCAGCTCGAGCTCGACCAGGTGCCCATCCTCGCGCTTGTGCGCGCGCGGATGCCGCTGTCGGCGCGTCTCGAGGTCTCGGGTGACGTCGTGGCGGGAATGATGGTCGCCCGCACGCGTCTGACCACGGCGTCGTCGGGCCAGCCCTTCGAAGCGTCGGGCAGCGCTTACGCGCCGGCCGTGGGCGTCGGCGGCGACGTGGGCCTGACGTTGAAGCCCGGCCGGCTCGTAATCGGGCTACGCTATCTCCGGAGCCAGCTCGGGAAGACTTCGCAGGGAGACGAGATCACCGGCAACAGCGCCGGGTTGATCGGGGACATCGGTTACAGGATGACGTTCTAGAGGGGCGACGCATGATGTTCGACATGATGATCGAAGGAGCGCTGGCAACACGAATCACCACCGAGCCGAGCTCGCCGCTGGTCGTCAGCGTTCCACACGCGGGCTTACGCACG
>DATMZL010000368.1:0-2576 GCA_035607075.1 Polyangia bacterium | reverse complement strand
GTCGAAATTTAACCACCGCGCGAGCGAGCGTTCGGACGTTGACCCAGCCACCGTCCGCCGGGGCCCGACAAGAAAGTCCCCGCAGCGCGAGCGGAGGGACGTGTGCTACCATTTTCGCAGTGCCGACCGAGCGCAAGCGCGACGATCACGGAAGCCTCTCCTGCTCCTTCTGCGGGAAGAGCCAGAAAGAGGTCAAGAAGCTCATCGCGGGGCCCACGGTCTACATCTGCGACGAGTGCATCGGCCTCTGCAACGACATCATCGCCGAGGAGATAGAGAAGGAATCGGAGAGCTTCGGCCTGGCGCCCGTTCCCAAGCCGGCCGAGATCAAGACCGTCCTCGACGACTACGTCATCGGCCAGGAGCGCGCCAAGAAGATCCTCGCTGTCGCGATCCACAACCACTACAAGCGCATCGACGCCAAGGTGGGCGCCGAGGACGTCGAGCTCGGCAAGTCGAACATCCTCCTGCTCGGGCCGACCGGCTGCGGCAAGACGCTGCTCGCCCAGACCCTGGCCAAGATCCTGAACGTCCCGTTCGCGATCGCGGACGCCACGAACCTGACGGAGGCCGGCTACGTCGGCGAGGACGTCGAAAACATCATCGTCAACCTGCTGCAGAACGCCGACCACGACATCGAGAAGGCGCAGCGCGGGATCGTCTACATCGACGAGATCGACAAGATCGCGCGCAAGGGTGAAAACCCGAGCATCACGCGCGACGTGTCGGGCGAGGGCGTCCAGCAGGCGCTGCTCAAGATCCTGGAAGGTACCGTCTGCAACGTGCCGCCCAAGGGAGGCCGCAAGCACCCCCAGCAGGAGTTCCTGCAGGTCGATACGACCCACATCCTGTTCATCTGCGGCGGCGCCTTCGTCGGTCTGGAAGACATCATCGAGCAGCGCATCGGTCAGCGGCAGATCGGCTTCGGGGCGAAGATCCAGTCCAAGAAGGAACGCCGCGTGTGGGACCTCCTGCGCGAGGTTCAGCCGGAAGACCTGCTCAAGTACGGCATGATCCCCGAGTTCGTGGGCCGCTTGCCCGTCATCGCGCCGCTGCACGAGCTGGACGAGGCCGCGCTGATCGACATCCTGACCAAGCCCAAGAACGCGCTGGTGCGCCAGTATCAGAAGCTGTTCGAGATGGACGGCGTCAAGCTGCGCTTCACCAAGGGCGCGCTGCAGGCTGTCGCGATGGACGCCCAGAAGCACCGCTCGGGCGCGCGCGGCCTCCGCGCGATCCTCGAGCAAGCGATGCTGGACATCATGTTCGAGGTTCCGACCGCGGGCTCCCCGATCCGCGAGGTCGTGATCAACGAGGAAACCATCCAGAAGGGGCAGCAGCCGATCCTCATGTACCAGAAGGGCGCCGCCGCGGGCGAGCGCTCCGCCTCGTAACACCCGGCTCAGTAGGAGGTTCCATGAACGACCGCCGTCCATGCTCGAGTTGCCTGGCGTTTGGTTCGGGTGGTCGAGGTGAACGGGCGGCCTGGCTGCCTCTGCTGTTCATCGGCTCGATGATGTTCTGGACCGTGGCCCTGGGCCTGGGTGGCTGGTCGTTCATGTTCGTGAACCGGATGGAGATGGATCCCGTCGGGCCGTCGGCGACGGCGACGGACACGATGCCGGGCAACGAGACCGGCGGCATGGGCGGGTCGGAGCGGATCGCCGTGCAGATGGAAGAATCGCAGGAGCCTGAGGACGTAGACGACAACACCGGTGCCGCGACCCCGGCTGTGTTCCCCCCGGGCGACTAACGACACCTCGACCGCATTCGATTATTGGAGTCCGACTCGCAGCGTTGCTAAGATCCGGGGTCGGATGTCTGACCGCCAGGACGATAAGAGGGGTCCGCGCCGCGTTCCGCTGCTGCCATTGCGCGACATCGTCGTGTTTCCGCACATGGTGGTGCCGTTGTTCGTGGGCAGAGAAAAATCGATCAGCGCGCTCGAAGAGGCGATGGGGAAGGGAGGTGCCGCGGGCGGCCGCGAGATCTTCCTCTCCGCGCAGCGGAAGGCGAAGACGAACGAACCGATCCCGGAAGACATCTTCACGATCGGAACGGTCGGCACGATCATCCAGTTGCTGCGGCTTCCCGACGGCACCGTGAAGGTGCTTGTGGAGGGGAAGCGGCGTGCGGCGGTTCGGCGCTTCACGCAGACCGACGGCTTCTTCATGGTGGAGATCGAAGAGATCCCCGACGTCCACGAGCGCTCCGTCGAACTGGACGCGCTGATGCGCGAGGTGCACGCGACGTTCGAGACCTACGTCAAGTTGAACAAGCGGATCGCGCCCGAGATCCTGATCTCGGTGCAGACGATCGAGGACCCCGGGCAGCTGGCGGACACCATGGTCGGCCAGCTGCAGTTGAAGCTCGGTGACAAGCAGTCGGTGCTGGAGATGGACTCGCCGTCCAAGCGGCTGGCGCGTCTCTACGAGCTGATCAAGGCCGAGATCGAGATCCTGCAGGTCGAGAGGAAGATCCGGACGCGCGTCAAGAAGCAGATGGAGAAGACGCAGAAGGAGTACTACCTCAACGAGCAGATGCAGGCGATCCAGAAGGAGCTCGGGGATCGCGAC
>DATMZL010001618.1:0-2107 GCA_035607075.1 Polyangia bacterium | reverse complement strand
CGACGCCGTCCAGTTCCTGCGCCGCGCTCAGACCACCGACGGGTGCTGGTACGGCCGCTGGGGCGTGAACTACATCTACGGCACCTGGCAGGTCTTGCGCGGCCTGCGCTGCATCGGCGAAGACATGCACGCCCCGTACGTGCGCCGCGCGGCGCGCTGGCTCGCCGAACGACAGAACCCCGACGGCGGCTGGGGCGAGAGCATCGCCAGCTACGACCACCCCGCCGAAAAGGGCCGCGGCGTATCGACGCCCAGCCAGACCGCGTGGGCGACCATGGGCCTGGTCGCCGCCGGAGAAACCAGCACCGCCGCCGTCCGCCGCGGCGTCAGCCACCTCCTCGAACACCAGCGCGCCGGCACCTGGGCTCAAGAGCCATGGACCGGCACCGGCTTCCCGCGCGTCTTCTATCTGAACTACGCCTACTACCGGCACTATTTCCCGCTGATGGCCTTGTCGCAGTACCGCGCGGCGACGCTCAGCGGCTAGGGTTAGTACGTCGCCACAATGAAAATGACCGGTCGGAAATGACGAATCTGCGCCTCGCCCCGCGATAGCGGGGCGAGGACAAACAGCTTCAGGACGCCGCAGTTCGCGGCCCAGACGATCGTTTCGCCGAACGATCAAATTCACTGTGGCTGCGTACTAGGAGATGTCCCGAAGCAGCGCCTGCAGCGCGCGTTCGAGAAAGAGGCGCTCGGCGCTGTTCTGCGCGCGCGCGATCGCGGCCTCGTAAGCGCGCGCGGCGTCGGCGTGCCGGCCCAAGCGCCGCAGCAGGTTGGCGCGGATCGCGTGAAACAAATGTGTGTCGCCCAGCGACGGATCGTCCAGCCCGTCGACGATCGCGAGCGCCGCCGCCGGGCCCGCGGTCTCGGCGACCGCGACGGCGCGGTTCAGGGCCACGATCGGGCTGGGCGCGCAGGCGAGCAGCTGATCGTAAAGCTGCAGGATCTGCGACCAGTCGGTGGCGTCGGCGGCGGGCGCGTCGCTGTGGACGGCGTTGATCGCCGCCTGGATCTGATAAGGGCCGGGCTGGTTGCGGCGCAGACAGGCGCGGACGATCGCCTGGCCTTCGACGATCAGGTCGCGGTTCCAGCGGCTGCGATCCTGATCGGCCAGCAGCAGTAGGTCGCCGGCCGCCGTCGTGCGCGCCGGTCGCCGCGCTTCGACGAGCAGCATCAGCGCGAGCAGACCCATCACCTCCGGCTCGTCGGGCAACAGCTCCGCGAGCTGGCGCCCGAGACGGATCGCCTCCGCGCAGAGATCGTCGCGCACCAGCTGCGTGCCCGCGCTGGCCGTGTAGCCTTCGTTGAAGATCAGATAGAGGACGGCCAGGACCGCCGCCAGCCGCCCCGGCAGGTCCGCCGGCTCTGGAATTCGGTAGGGGATGCGCGCGTCGCGGATCTTCGCCTTGGCCCGGAGCAGGCGCTGCGCCATCGTCGTCTCCGGGCAGAAGAACGCGTGCGCGATCTCGGCGGTGGTGAGACCGCCCAGCAGCCGCAGCGTCAGCGCGACCTGCGCCGCGGTCGCCAGCGCGGGGTGGCAGCAGGTGAAGATCAGCCGCAAGCGATCGTCGCGCACGGCGCCGTTCTCCGTTGGCTCGTCGGAGGCCAGCAGCGCGGCCGCTTGTCGCTCACGGTCGCCGCGCGATGCCTCGCGGCGCAAGCGATCGCGGCGCAAGCGATCGATTGTCCGGTTGCGCCCGGTCGTGATGATCCAGCCCGCCGGGCTCGGCGGCCGCCCGCTGACGGGCCACCGCTCGACAGCGGTCGTGAACGCATCCTGGATCGCCTCCTCCGCGAGATCGATGTCGCCGAACTGGCGGGCCAGGACGGCCACCGCGCGACCGTACTCCTCGCGGAACACACGTTCGATCTCCGACGGCGACGGCGGCGGCTCGGGCATGACCGGTGTCAGCGGTGGCCGCCGTCGCGGACCGGCCGCACCTCGATCGGCAGCGTCGTCGCCTGGGCGAACTTGCGCGCCCACGCGAGCGCGGCGTCGAGATCCGGCGCCTCGACGATCGTGAACCCGCCGATGTGCTCCTTGCCCTCGGCGAAGGGACCGTCGGTGATCAGCGGCTGGCCGTCCTTGACCCGCACCACCGTC
>DATMZL010000385.1:0-2478 GCA_035607075.1 Polyangia bacterium | reverse complement strand
CCGGCGTGCGCTCGGTGTGGATCGCGACCGTCTCGCGTGGGAACACGAAGAAGACACCGTGCAGGGCGCCCGCGCTCGTCGCCAGCCGCAGCACCTCGAAGTTCTGCTCGGTGGACGCGAACGGCCGCTCCGCGACGGCCGGGCCGACGACCGCCGCGTCGTCCGCGCAGACTTCCTGGTGCAGCATTTGGCCGCGGAGCGCGCGCATGGCCTCGCGCTCGTCCTGGATGGACATGCCCGACGGGATGATCGTGTCCGGAAGAAGCATCGCGCTCGGAATCGACGTCGAGTACTCCTTGGCGAGCTCGCTCTCCAGCGTCGTCCTCTCCAGCCAGGCGCCCGTGTGGAACCAGGTCTTCGTGCGCGTCGGCGGCTGGAACTCGCTCGTCGTCGGGCCGAGCGTGAACGCCTCGGCGTCGACCTGCTCGACGTAGGCGAAACCCCGGAACTCGCGCTCCACACCGTCGAAGAAGCCGTGACGGTAGCGGTACAGCGACGTGAGGTGGCTGTTCGAGATCGCGTCGATGTGATCGACGCGCTCGACGACATGCACGGGGAACGACAGGCGCGTCAGCCACTTGATCCCGGCCGCCTTGTCTTCCAGGTAGAACTTCGTCGACGGCGCGTAGGTCACCTGCGTCTCGGCGCCCAGGTTGTTCACCACCGACTTCATCAGGTGCGGCTTCACGCCGCCCATCAGGTCGACGTACATCACCTGGCGTCCTTCGGCCGCCGGAAGCGGGGAGGACCAGACCAGCGTCGCCGTCCCGCTGCCGAGCAGGTCGACGACGTCGACGCGCCCGACGCTGTCCATCGGCGGCAGCGAATCGACACGCGTCGCCGCTGACAGCGCGTTCCCCGATTGGTTGAAGTAGATCCGGACGCCGTCGGCCCCGAGATAGAAGAGATCGCTGGACCCTGAGCCGTCGACGTCTCCGAAGCGGACGCGCCGCGGGTCGAACTGCTCCGGTCCCGCCAGCAGCGGGCTGTTCTCCAGCGTCACCTTGGCGCCGAAGCGGCCGTAGCCCAGGTTCGGCCAGTACGACACCTCGCCGTTGCGCACGCGCACGATGTCGACGAGGCCGTCGCCGCTCATGTCGACGAGCTGGATCGCCTGCGTGTCGTCGGTGTACGCGAGCGTGGGCGCCCGATCCTCGTCGGGGCCGACCGCCACGCGCTGGGCGGGTTCGAACCCGTCCTTGGCGCGCGAGCGGTACCAGGTGAACGCCTGGTCTTCCGTGATCAGCAGATCGCCGAGGCCGTCGCCGTCGAGGTCGACGAAGCGCAGGTCCGGATCGCGCCAGTCGACGTTGGGGATCGCCGGGAACGCGCGCAGCGGGTCGAAGTCACCGTCGGGCGTGCGCGACGCGAACCCCGACAACGGCTCCGCGTAGGCGACGAGATCGAGCTGGCCGTCGCCGCCCAGGTCCTGCAGCTGCTGGATACCGCCGGCGGTCATGCTCGCCGACGGCATCGTCCGCACCGCGCGCGGCGACGTGAGCTGGCCGCCGCCGCCGTTCGACTTGTAATACCAGGCGCTCTGCTCGTCGATGAGCACGCCCGGAATCCCCTCGCCGTCGAGATCGACCCACTGTTTCATCCCGCCGCCGACGCCGCCCGTCAACCCGTCCAGGCTCTCGGGCGGCAACACTGCGACGTCGTCGTGCACGACGGGCCGCGCGTAATCGAGCGCCAGCGTCGGCATCGCCAGCTTCTGGACGACCGCCGTGTTCGCCGCGTTGAACACGTATCCCTGCTGGATGACGCGCGTCAGGTACGTGAACGCGGGGGTCGGATCGTCGTAGACGAAGTCCGTCGACTTCACCAGCACCGGCGTGCGCGCGCCCGACAGTCTGTGGAACATCAACACGCGCTGGCACAGGCGGTACGTCCGCACTTCGAACGCCGCGCGATAGCTCGAGAACGGATCGATCCTCACCGGCCAGACGCCGTCGTCGGCAGGCGTCGCGAGATCCCCGCCCAGATGATCGCCGTAGTCGAAAACCAGCTCGAACAGGAAGTCGTTCGCCTGCTTCGGCGTGAAGTTCCCGTAGAGCACGCGCTTCAGGTAACGCTGCGCCTTGGCGACGAACCCCTGCCCTTCGAACCGGCTTCGCTCGCTCGTCCTCGTCCGATCGACGCCCGCGCCGTCCTCGGCCTTGTACTCGTAGCGGACGACGTTGCCGCGATCGTCGCGGCTCTCCTCGAGCAGCCAGCTGAAGACCCGGCGCGCGTCCTTCGGATCGAAGATGCGCGGCGCCGGGATCGTGTGCCCCGGGAGCTGGATCTCGTCGCTCTTCCCGTAGATATGCGTGATGTTGTCCTTCGTCGTCACCTGCCAGTGGCTGGCGCCGGTCGCCTTCACGGTGTGCCGTTCGATGCGCGCGAACAGCCCCTCGACGCGCGGCCGGTACTGCTGCACGACGTGGTCGCCACGATCCAGGGAGTCGGGTTTCCCGTCGGATCTCCGATTGGGCA
>DATMZL010000391.1:0-5127 GCA_035607075.1 Polyangia bacterium | reverse complement strand
CGCCTTCAAAGGCTACGGCTGCGGCACCGAGTGGGGCGCGTACCTCGCCTGCATCGAGGCGCTGCCGTCCGCGGCCGAGAACTGGAGCTGCTCCCCCGGTTCAGCACCGTTCCCGCTGTCGTGCGACGCCGAGTTCTACGTCGCCCTCAACTGCCTCTACGGCTTCTAGCCGGCGCCGACGCCGACTAAAACCGTCCCGTCATCAGCGCGCCGTAGCCGTTGGAACCGATCGGGGCGGGCACGACGCGCACCTGCGCGTAGAGCCCGTCGCGGACCAGGATGTCCCGCCCCGCCGCACCGAAGGCGAGCATTGCGACGCCGGCGGCCTGCGCCAGGCCGTCGATGGCCAGGTAGAAGCGCAGGACCGTTTCGAGGCTCCGTTCGACGCAGCCGTTGCCCGTCTGGCTGTCGCAGTTCGGCTGCGAGCGGTAGTACATCATCAGCCACGGGCCGGCGACCGGGATGACGAGCGATCGCGTTTCATCCTTGAAGTCGTCGATCATCGCGACGCTGAACGCGATCCCGTACGACACCGCGAGCGTTATCGTTCCCGCGATCACGAGGCCTGTCCGCGCGCGGTGGACGACGTGGTAGCCGGCGGGAATCGGGTCGCCGGGTTCGTAGCGCATGCGCGCGGGACCTGGCGGCGGCGCGCCGTAGGGGGCCGGCGCGTATCCCGGCGGTGGATACCCGGGCGGCGGCGCGGGTGCCTCCAGCGGTTGCACGTACGGTTCTGGCTGCGCCTGCGCGAACGCCGGCGAGCCCACACTCAGAACGGCCAGAACAGTGACAACGATAGACGTCGTTCCAAACCACCGGTTCTTCACGGGTCCCCTCACCTACGACGCGATGATCGCCTTGAAGACGTCGGGTAGCAACGACGGCGGGATCTTCAGCTCGGAGACGACGGCGCGGCAGCGCTTGCGTTCGTCCTCGGTCACCTTGCCGTCGGCGAGCACCTCGTCCTGCACGGACCGGACGTAGCGCGCCAGCACCTCCTTGACGTCACTGACGGTGAGGAGGGCCTGCCGGTAGACCGCCTGCAGCTCCTCGCGTTCATTGGGTTCGATCTTGTCGTCCGCCATGACCCGCTGGATGAGGGCGGACAGCTGGTCCTTCGCCTGCGTGCGCGCTTCGTCGCTCATGACGCCTGTTTTCGGCGTGAGGCGCCCCGCACTTGAGGCCGGCGGGGCCCGGCGGCCCGCGACCGACAATTTGCTCAATGTGTCTTGAGCAACCTGTGCGCAAGACGTTCGGGGGCCGCCCGATCGCCCGCGCAATTGCAGGGGAGGCGGCTGGCTCGCTGCTTGCTGTTAGCCCCGTCGTTCAGATCGTTCGCGGTCCAACCCCCTACCAGACGAGGAATCGTTCATGACACCCGCACCGAGCCACGAGCTGTCCGGCGCCGAGCGTGCATCGCTCGACGGCGTTCTGACCCGCCTTTACGAGGTGATTTCCTTCGACGAGGGCGGCGAGCCGGACTGGGACGGCATGAAGGACGTGTTCTCCCTCCACGCCCGGATCACCCGCGTGACCCCGGAGGGGATCGACCACCTGGACCTGCCGACGTTCTGCGCGATGGCGCGCGAGATGCTGGACCTCGGCGCCTACACCGGCTTCCACGAGCGGGAGCTGAGCCGTCGGGTCGACCGCCTCGGTGCGGTCGTCCACGTGCTGAGCGCGTACGAAACCAAGCGCCACCCCGACGCCGTCGACAGGCTGGGTCAGGGCGTGAACTCGATCCAGCTGGTGAACGAGGCGGACGGGTGGCGGGTCGTCAGCCTGTGCTGGGACGAGGACGGGCTGCGCGGACCGGCCGTCGATCTGCGCTCCGTGGTCGACGGGGAGGTGCGCCGTGGATAGCCCGCGCTTTCGCTTCGCGCCTTCGCGCATCATCGACTCCGCGAACCGCTTCGTCAGCGAGGCGGCCGACGCGGGGGTCATCATGAACCGCGCCGGGCAGTACGACGGGTCGATGGTCGAGGTCGACGGGCGGCCGATGCGCAACTTCGGCAGCTGCAGCTACCTCGGGCTCGAGGTGCGCGACGATCTCAAGGAGGCGGCCTGCGAGGCGACCCGCCGTTACGGCACGCAGTTTTCCATCTCGCGCGCCTACCTCGAGAACCCGATGTACCAGGAGCTCGAGGAGCAGCTGACTGTCATCACCGGCGGGCACGTCCTGGTTGCGCCGTCGACGACGCTGGCCCATATCGCCGCGCTGCCGGTGATCATCCGCGAGGGCGATGCCGTGCTGATTGATCAGTTCGCGCACGCGAGCCTTCACACCGCGACGGCGGTGCTGCGGGACGTCTCCGTCGAGCGGGTGCGCCACAATCAGCTGGACCGGCTCGAGCGACGGATCGTCGAGCTGTCCGCGGCGGGCCGGCGCGTCTTCTACGTGTGCGACGGCCTCTACTCGATGCGCGGCGACCTCGCGCCCTTCGCGCGGCTGCGCGCCCTTTTCGACGCGCATCCGTCGCTGCACCTCTACGTCGACGATGCGCACTCGACGAGCTGGTTCGGCGCGCACGGCCGGGGCGCCGCCCTCGCCAACCTCGGTGGGCATCCGCGCGTGTTCGTGGCGTTGTCGCTCAACAAGGCGTTCTCGGCGGCGGGCGGCTGTCTCGTGCTGCCGGACGCGGACACGGTGAAGCTCGTGCGCCGGTGTGGCGGTCCGATGTTGTTCTCCGGACCGATCCAGCCGCCGATGCTGGGCGCGGCGGTCGCGTCGGCGCGGCTGCACAACGATCCCTGGTTCGGGGCGCTGCAGAACGAGCTTGCCACGCTGATCGCGCACGCGTGGCGAGCCGTCGAGCGTCGCGGGATCCCGCTCGCGGGCACCGACCGCACGCCGATCTTCATGGTGCCGTGCGATTCGACGAGCATCGTCTTCCGGACGGTGAACCGTCTGCGCGAGCTCGGCTTCTACGTCTGCCCCAGCGTGTTCCCCGCCGTACCGGTGAACCAGCCGGGCATCCGCTTCACGATCACGCGCCACAACGATCCGGCGAGCATCGACGCCTTCATCGACGCGCTCGCGGACGCGCACGGCGCCGCCATCGAGGAGGCCCGCGCCCGCGGCGACGCCGGGAGCCGCGCGGCGTAAGCAACGGGGCTACGTATGAAGATCGTTCAGATTTTGCCTGAGCCGGTTGTGCAGCGTCGGGGCGTCTTTCGTCAGGAGTACGCCCTAGAATGCGAGAGCTTCGGACGCGGTGGACGCTGATCGTTGCGGTCGCCCTGTGTGGTGCGGCGGCCGGCGACCTCGGTTGCAGCAAGCGGAGCCTGCACGACGACGCGGGATCTGTCGGCACGGGCACCGCAGGTAACAGCGCGAACCCGGACGCGGGTCACCCGCCCGACGCCGATGCAGCGGGCGGAGCCGGGCAGGGCGGCGGCGCGATTGCGGGAGGTCCGGGTGGTGGCGGTACGACGGGCACGGCCGGGGCAGGCGGCGTGACGAGCAACGGGGGCGCAGGCGGCGCTGGTGGCACTGGTGGCGTTGGGGGAATGAACCGGGGAGGCAACGGGGGCGTTGCAACTGGCAGCGGCGGCGTCGGCGGCGTGGCGACCGGCGTCGGCGGCGTCGGCGGCGTGGCGACCGGCGTCGGCGGGCAGGGCACCGGCGGGGCCGGCGGGAACCTGGACTGCAGCGTGGCGCAGCCCTACATAGGCTCGCTCGTTTTCGTGAGCTTTGTCGGGGACAACACGACGCCGCTCGTGTCCGAGATCCGCGGCGACCTCACCATCGACGCGCACACGCCAACGCTCGCGCGGCTCGGCTGTCTGCGGAACGTCACGGGCTCAGTCACCATGACCGGCAACCAGGCGCTCGCCGGTCTGGACGGCCTCGGCCGGCTCGAATCGATCGGCGGCAACATGAACCTGGGGTTCAACACGTTGCTCACCAGCCTCGCCGGCCTCCAGAGCCTGCGCAGCGTGGGCGCGAACATCACGCTCGAATCGAACCCGGGGCTGACCGATCTCGAAGGGTTGCGGAACCTGACGACGGCGGGCGGCTCGGTCAACCTCACGTCGAACCACGCGCTCGTGGATCTCGGCGGCTTGCGGGGCCTGACGTCGGTGAAGGGAGCCATCACCATCGCCAGCAACGCCGCGCTCACCAGCGTCGCGGGTCTCGCAAACCTGACGACGGCTGGCGGCCTCGAGCTGACCTTGAATCCTTTGCTCACCGGACTGACGGGACTGGGACGCCTGACCACGGTGGACAGCCTCACGATCTCGAAGAACGACGCGCTCGTCGATCTGCGCGCGCTCGCCGTGAGCAAGACGGTGAGAGGCAACGTGGTCATCAGCGACAACCGCGCGCTGACGAGTCTCGGCGGGCTCGAAGCCGTGACCGGCATCGGAGGCACCGTCACGATCACGAACAACCGCGTCCTGACCAGCCTCGCCGGTCTCAACGGCGTGACCAGCATCGGGATCGATCTCACGATCTCGGGCGACGCGTTGACGAGTCTGACCGGGCTCGACGCCCTGACGAGCGTCGGCGGCATCATGACGATCTCGGGCAACCCGGTCCTCAAGAGCCTCGCCGCGCTCAAGGCCCTGACGACCGTCTCCGGCGGGCTCACGATCGCAGTTGCCACCGCGCTCACCAGCCTCGACGGGCTCGACGCGCTGACGAGGATCGACGGCCCGCTCAAACTCTCGAACAACGACGCGCTCGCCAGCGTCGCGGCCCTCAAGTCGCTGACGAAGCTTTACTCCCTCGAGATCGGCGGCAACCGCTTCCTGACCAGCCTCACCGGGCTCGGCGGCGTCAAGGAGCTCGACAGCCTCCAGATCATGGACAACCAGAGGCTGGCCGATCTCTCGGGCCTCGCCCTCACCAGTGTCTCGAACGTCTCGATCTATTCCAACGCGGTCCTCCAGAACGTCGAGGGCCTCGCCGCCGTCACTTCCGTCGTCGACTTCGACCTGAGCGCAGGCACCACGTTTCGCAACGTCGAAGGTCTGCGCGGCCTCACCACCGCGCACGTCCTGACCATCAGCGCCCCGATCACGACGCTGGCAGGGCTGCGCAACCTGACCAGCGTCAACGCTTTGAATCTCAGCTCGACGCGCCTGACCAGCCTCGCCGGTCTCGGCCCGGTCGTGTTCGAG
>DATMZL010000418.1:0-3098 GCA_035607075.1 Polyangia bacterium | reverse complement strand
CGACGCCTCAACGTACGGTAGTCCTCCTGACCCTCGCGGCACTCGCCTTCCTCGTCGTCACGCTCATTGGCATGGCCGCCGAGCGACGTGGCGCCCACCGCGGATATCAAGCCAACACCGAAAAACGCCGCGTTCTTCTTTTCTCGTCCTCGCCGCAGCGATCCTCCGCAGGAACGCCCTCGACCCTTTCTCAATCAACGACCTACTCGGCTCGCTGGCCCTCATCACCACGAAGGTCAGCGTCCAGTGACCTTTCGTGGGGATCCTTCAGGGGTAGGGGTGAGGGCAAGCCTTGCGAGCGGTGGAGTCCGTTCAGCTCGGACGCCGCGACACTGAATACCCGGCGAACGACTGGCTGACGGGCATCAGCTCGATCACGTTGACGTTCACGCGTTCGGGGAGCGTCGCGACCCAGAAGACGGTCTCCGCGACATCGGCGGGCGTGAGTGGGTCAGCGTTTTCGTAGACCTTCGCGGCGCGCGCGTCGTCGCCGTGAAAGCGCACGTTCGAGAACTCGGTGCCGGCGACCATGCCGGGCTCGACGACGGTGACGCGCACGCGCGTGCCGGCCAGGTCGGCGCGCAGGTTCAGCGAGAACTGGTGCACGAACGCCTTCGTCGCGCCGTAGACGTTCGCGCCCGCGTACGGCCAGCTGGCCGCGGTCGAGCCGATGTTGACGACGTGGCCCCGGTCGCGCGCCACCATCCCCGGCAGCACCGCGCGCGTCACGGTCATCAGGCCCTTCACGTTGGTGTCGACCATCTGGTTCCAGTCGTCCAGCGATGCCTCGTGCGCGGGTTCGAGCCCCAGCGCGGCGCCCGCGTTGTTGACCAGTAGATCGATCGCCGCGAGCTCGGGCGGCAGCCCGGCGATCGCGCGCGCCACCGCGTCGCCGTCACGCACGTCCAGCGGCACGACGTGAAGCTGGGTGTCGCCGATCTCCGCGCGCAGCGCCTCCAGCCGGTCGACGCGCCGCCCGGCCGCGACGATGCGATGCCCGGCACGCGCGAACCGCCGCGCGATCTCCGCGCCGAACCCCGACGAGGCCCCGGTGACGAGAACGATCATGGACGCCAGTATCGCGCAGAAGCCGGCCCCTCACCCTTGCTCTCTCCCCGCTTCGCGGGGCGAGGGCAAACAGTTGCGATGATTCGGACGCTGCCGATCGATCGCGCTCAGCCGGGCGGCGCGCTCTTCTTCTTCTTGCCCTTGCCGCCGGTGCCGGCAGCGCCGTCCTTGCCCGACTTGCCGCCCGCGCCCTTGGCGGCCGTGTCGGCGGCCGTGACCACCGGGACGATCGTGAATTCCTGGTGCGGCATGCTCTTCCAGAACCACTGGTTGACGTGCGTGCCGTCGGCGCTGTCCTCGCCCGCCACGTCCAGCACCTTGCCGCTGTGCCGCGCGACGATCTGCAGCGCGCCGTTGGTCCCGTCGGCGAGGATCCACTGCTGGTTCTGGCCGCCGTTGCACAGGTACTGATTCACGCCCGAGCCGTCCGCGGTCGCCAGCCCCGCGACGTCGAGGCACTTCTTGCTGCGGACGCTGACGATGTTGTAGTAGCCGCCCGCGACGGGCTGGAAGGTGAAGAACTGCGCGTCGGTGCCGTTGCACTCCCAGATCTCGAGGTTGGCGCCGTCGTTGGCGTTGGCGCCCGCGAACTGGAGGCACTTGTTCGCCTTGCGGCCGACGATCGTGTAGTTCGTCCCTGGTTTGGGCGCGAACGAGGACCGCGCGGGCTCGGGCGGCGGGACGTAGGCGGTCTGCGCCTGCTGCTCCACCACCGGTGGCTCTTCCTTCTTGGTGCACGCAGCCAGCAGCGCCGTCGCCGCCAGCAGAACCGAGGTCAGTCGAAACGTTCCGCGCATGGACATCTCCGTTTGAGGGCGCGAGCGTCGCCCGCCGCCCGCGCCCAAGTCAAGCGCCGTCGCACGTGGGGTCGGTCACGCAACCAGTGACGCGTCGGCGGTGGGCGGGCCGCCGGCGCGCTCGAGCAACGTTGCGAGCGGTGGGTTTGTCGGGCTCTTGATGCGGACGGCGAACAGCTCCTTCGCGCTGCCCTCGCGCGCCAGCTCGAACGGACCGGCGAACAGCGTCTTCGCGAGCGCCTCCAGCTCGGGCCGCAGCGCCGCGAAGGTCGCGTCGCTGTTCGGCGCCGCGAGCCGATCGTTCACCCGGAACGAGAGCTCGTTGGTCGCGAACTTGATCTTGCCCGTCAGCGTCAGGTCCTTCTCCAGCAGCAACGCCGCGTTCAGCGTCCGCCGCGCGAGATCGCCCAGCCGCTCCGCGGGCGCCAGCCCCGCGCGCTTGCGGTTGTGCAGCAGGCCCGGCCGCCCCTCGCCCTCGTCGAGGAAGTAGTCGGCGCCGTGGCCGATCAGAACGACGCCCGGCCCGTGTGGCACGTGCCGGTAGTTGGCGACGTCGATCGTCAGCTCGGGCAGGGCGCGCTGCTTGATCCAGCGATGAAACACGGGAATCAGCGCCTCGACGTCCAGCGTCCGCGCCGATTCGGGCGTCAGGTAAATCTTCAGCTGTAGTTTGTGTGCGTCCATTTGATTTTAGTCGGGCTAGGCGCCGGCCGGGACCGTCGGGTTCTTCAGCGCAGAGCCGAACCGCGTATAACACTGATGGGCCGCGTCCACGAACAGCGTCGCTTCCTCGATCAGCTGGTGCACGCCCTCTGCGCTGGACGTCTTCGCGTGCTCGTCGTGGGCGCGGAAGAAGTACTCCGCGAACTTGCCGCCCGCGAAGTCGTCGAAGAACAGCTTCGTGTCGTAGTAGTGCTTCTTGAACTCGCTGACGATCTCGCCGGCGTCGCTGCCGACGTTGAAGTTCTTCTCTTTCGTCAGCGCGCGCGCCGCGATCAGCATCGCCGAGAACGCGCGTCCCGCCGCGCCGCCGATCTGCTTCTCGTCCAGCAGCACCTGCGATTCGAACAGCTCGCGCTCGGCGCCCGCCAGCTCGACCTCGACCAGCGGCACGACCTCGCCCGCGCACTCGCCCTCACCCATGTCCGAGATCGTGTACTCGCGCGGATCACCCCAGTCGCTGTAGTAGCTGGGGTCCTGCTCGTACGAGGGCAGGGTCTGGGTCTCCTCGAC
>DATMZL010001037.1:0-6746 GCA_035607075.1 Polyangia bacterium | reverse complement strand
GACCGTGAACGAGATCGCCGACGGCATCTACCGGATCAACACACCCGTACCGCCCGACGTAATGCCCGACGGCTTCACCTTCAACCAGTTCCTGATCGTCGATGAGCAGCCACTGCTCTTCCACACCGGGATGCGCAGCCTGTTCCCGCTCGTGCGCGACGCGGTGGCGCGGGTCATCGATCCGGCGACGCTGCGCTGGGTCGGCTTCTCGCACGTCGAGGACGACGAGTGTGGTGCGCTGCCCGACTGGCTGACGATCGCCCCCGGCGCGCAGGCGATCGGCAGCCAGGTGGGGGCGACCATTTCGCTGGGCAGCGCGACCGTCCGCCCGGCGCGTGGCCTGGCCGACGGCGAAGAGCTGGTGCTGGGCCCGAACAAGCGGGTGCGCTGGCTGGACGCGCCGCACCTGCCGCACAACTGGGAGTGCGGGTACATGTTCGAATCGTCGACGCGCACGCTGCTGGCCGGCGACCTTTTCACGCAGCCCGGCGCCGACGTGCCGCCGCTGACGGAGTCGGAGGTGCTGTCCGCGTCGGAGGCGATGCGGCTGGCGATGCCTGCGAGCGTCGCGATCGACGTGCATGCGCGCGGGATCCTGAACAAGCTGGCCGCCACCGAGCCGCGGACGCTCGCGCTCATGCACGGAAGCTCTTATCGAGGCGACGGTGGCAAGCTGCTGCGTGCGTTCGGTGACGCGCTGGGCGTCTGAGCCGGCGCGCGCGCCCGCGTGCTACGTTCCGGCGCCGATGACGGAGGCGCCGGAGGCCGAGCTGGTGCGCGCGATCGCGGCTGGGGCGGATGACGCGCCCGCCGCGGAGGCCGAGCTGTGCCGCCGGTTCGCGCCGCGCATCCGCCTTTACGGTCTGCGCCATCTGCGCGACCAGGATCGCGCGGCGGATCTCGTGCAAGCGGTGCTGCTGGCGCTGCTCCAGGCGGCGCGCGCCGGGCGCATCGCGGATCCCGCGCGCGTCGACCGCTTCATGCTGGGTACGAGTCGCAACGTGGCCGCGCGGATGCGCGAGACCGACGCGCGCACCGCAGGCGACGCGGCGCTGGCGGCGATCGCCGCGCCCGACGAGCCGCTGGAGCGGATCGACACAGAGGCGCTGTGGCGCTGCCTGCGCGCGCTGGAAGAGCGCGCCCGTCGGGTGCTGATGCTGTCGTTCAACGACGAGCGGTCGGCCGACGAGATCGCGACGCTGCTGGCGATCTCGGCTGTGAACGTGCGCGTGCTGCGCCACCGCTCGATCGCGGCGCTGCGCCGTTGCCTGGACGCACCGAAGGAGGTGGACGCATGACGTGCGCGAATCCGATCGCGGGAGCAACCCTGGTCGACTATTGGGCCGGCGATCTCGACGAGGCAGAGACGGCGGCGGTCGACGAGCACCTGTTCGGCTGCGCCGACTGCACGGCGTCGTCGGCGCGCGTTGCCGCGGTGGCGCAGGCGCTGCGCGCGGAGATCCCGACGGTGCTGTTGCGGGCGGCGGTGGACCAGATGCGCGCGCGCGGCGCCCGGATCCGCGAGAACGGCTTCACGCCCGGCGATCGGCGCGAGGTCGACTTCGCCGCCGACGCCGACCTGCTGATTCATCGCCTGGGCGGCCTGGATCTGACGGGCGCGGAGCGCGTCGACCTGCGGATCACCGCCGAGTCGACCGGCGCGCTGGTATCGGACATCGAGGCCGTCCCGTTCGATCGCGCCGAGGGCGCGGTCTTCATCGCCTGCCAGCGCCATTACGCCGCCCTCCCGCACGACACGATCATGTCGCTGTCGATCCACGCGGCCGGCGCGCCCCCGCGGACCGCGACGTACACGATCCTCCACCGATTTCTCTGAGCGCGGCCGCAGGTCACCGAGGTTGCTCAGCGGGCCCTAAGCAGCATCCACCAGAGCGCGAGGGCCAGAGCGCCGAACGCGAACCAAACGGTTTCGAGCGCGCCCTAGTTCTGGACGCTGAACGCGACCTCGAACGCCGCCAGCAGCGTCCAGAGAACGGCGAACAATCCGAAGCGCGCCACCCAACTTCCGCGAGCCGCGCTTGCTCAGCGGCAGCCAGAAGACGAAAAGCACGGCCACGCTCGCGAATACGAACCCAGCGAACAAGAAACCATCCAAGCTGAAAAAGTCCCCACGCGACGGGTGCCGCGCGAGGACCTCCATCCCCAGCAGCGCCCCGACGACGGTGCTGGCCAGCACTTCGATCGCCAGATACGGGCGGCGCTGGCGGACCGGCTCGGTCACGGCCGATGGCGGTGCTAGCTGCATTGGTTGCCGTTGCTGAGCTATATCATCGGCTTCGATGCTTCGCGTGCTGATGACCGCGGCCGTTGTTCTTGGCGTGACCGCCGGCTGTTCCAGTTCCTCCGCCAACCGCGACGGCGGGCCCGGTTCCGGCGGCACCGGCGGTGCCGTGCACTGCCGCCCGGTCAGCGACGCGGGCACGAACTGCTCGTGCTCCAGCGCGGGCACGAATTCGCTCTCCGAGTGCTCCGGGGCATCGGTCGCGTCGACGGATCACGGCTACTGCTGCAGCGGCGGCGGGTTCTGCACCTGCTTCCGGACCGCGTGCGTGAATGTCCCGAGCATCGGCTACTGCGAATGCGGTGATCCCTTCGACGACACGAACCCGCGGGTCGACAGCTGTCTGCAACCGGCGGGCGGGATCTGCTGCCTCGATACGGGACTCCACCCTTCCAGCTGCTGGTGCAACAACACCGTGACGAGCTGCCCGTCCGGGATGGCCCAGGTCACGTCCTGCTCGCTCGCGGACGTCATGAATTGCCGCGCCGACGAGACCGTCGTCGATCGCTGCAATTGATCGGCTGAACCGCTGCGCAACGTCCCCGGGGGATGCCAGGGCTACCAGCCCCAGACTTCGACTTCGGCGAGGCTCAAGATCTGGCCGGTTCGGAGCTCGATCTGGACGTAGCGCGCATCGATTGCCTTCGGCAGCCAGATGCTTGTCAGGCCCGAGCTCGTCGGCGTCACGTTGCTGAAGTCGCCGCCGGCCATGACCGGCCAGACGACGCCGTCCGTCGAGTACCGGACGAAGAAGTCGGACAGCCGATCGAAGCAGCAGTCGGTGCGGTTGAAGATGTTGATCCGGATGACCTTCTTCGTCGCGCCGAGATCGACGCGCCACCACGCGGGCGAGCCGGTCGAGTTCGTGCGCGTGACCGAGTTGTGGGAGAAGTTGCCGTCGGGATTGCCGTCGACCGCGCGAGAGGAGACCCCACCGTTCGCCGTGCTCGACTGTGACGTCGTCTTGCCCTGCGACAGAAGAATGTCCTGGCAGAAACCCTCGTCGTCCCAGCCCTCGTTGCAAGAGGGTTGCGTCGTGCAGTTCGGGTTCATATCGCTGCGGCAACCGGCGCCGACCTGCACGCACGACGCCTGGTAGATCCGGCCGCACTGAACGCACTTGCCGAAGTTCTGCGTGATGGGCTGGCACTCCATCCGCACGCCAGGGAAGGGCGACGCGTCGCCCGACGTCTCGCTGCCCGGGCAGAACGCGTCGTTGGCGATGCACCCGTTGCTGCATTGGTTGACGACGACGCCGTCGACCACCAGCCCGGCGAGGCGCCGCCCACTGTTGACGCCGTTGGACGCCACGCCGGTCGTGACGACGTGCGCCTGCCCGCAGTCGAGGCTGCTGGTCCCGTCGGGCACCAGGTTCGCCAGCGGGTTGGTGTGCGAGAAGGTCGCGCCCGCCGGACGGCCGTTCGGCCACAGGCCCATGCCGTTCGGGCCGAGCAGGCACTCGGCTTTCGGCACGCGCGCGCCGGCGGTGTTCGTGCACGTTCCGCCGACCGTCGAGTCGTCCGCCCAGAAGCGCTCGAACGCGTTCTGCGAGTGCGGCATCTTCAGGTCGGACCGATCGCCGAAGCCGTTCTCGTTCACACCCATGAACCCGCCGAAGAGGCCCTTGTTCGTCTGCGCCAGGGTCTGGCTGGCCAGATTGGTGTAAGCGAAGCCGCTCTGGTTCGGCCGATTCGGAGAGTTTGCGCTGGCCGGCCAGCCCGTCGACGGATCCATGGCCATGTGGCACGTGTCGCAGAAGGGAAGCACGGTGGTCGTGTACGTCCCAGCGTTGTTCTCCCAGCCGAAAGGCCAGGCGTTCTCCGGGAACTGACGGCCCGGCGTCAACGAAGAGAACGCGAGCGTGCCGTTCGACGACGCGCTGTACAGCCATCCCATCAGGTTCTGCTGGCGGCCGGTCAGCGCGGTGGCCCGCGCCTTCCAGGCGTACTCGTTCACGACGCGGATGGCGTCCTCTTGCTCGGGCAGCGTGTACGGCGACTGGCCGCTCCAGGTGACCGTGCTGGTGACCAGCGGCAGGAACCGCGCGAACCGGCTGATGCCGAAAAAGTTGCCGCCGAGATTGGTGCTGGCGTCGGCGTCCCACACGCCGCCGTGGCAACTCATGCAAATCTGCGGGATGGGCCGCGCGCCCATGTTGTCCAGCTGCGCCTTCTTCAGGCGCGCGCCGTCCCCGCCGAACGCCGAGAACTGGACGGCCTTTCCGTCGGCGGCCGTCGACTCGCGGCGCGTGTCGTAGCTGATGACGACCGTGTTCTTCGGCCGGGTGCCCCTGATCGCGTCCCCCAGCCCGTTGCTGAGGCCGTCGGCGTCGGGCGCGCCGAGATCGTGGATCGAGTTGAAGGTGTCGCCGTAGTTGGTGACGTAGCAGCCGGTGCCGTTGCCGTTGGTCGCGCAGGCGAGCTCCCGCCCCAGGCCCAGCTCCGTGCGGTTGTAGTAGACGACGACCTTCGCGCGCGCGCGGTACGCCGCCAGCGTCTCGCCCGGAAGGCGCCTGGGGAAGCCGTAGAAGCTCTTCCACTTCTCGAACGTGTCGAGGGACGACTGCCCCGTGGCCCGGTAGTAATCGTCGGCCTTGTTGACACCGGCCGACGTCACCAGACCCTTGCTGTCCGCGCAGGCGGTCGAGCAGTTGGTCGACTTCATGCCCGCGCCGCTGCAGCACTTGTTGCTGTTGGTCTTCAGATAAATGAACGACGTCGGGACCGGCTTGGCGACGCTGTCGTAGGTCAGCTTCGACGTGACCTGAATGACATCGTCGTCTCCTCCCTCCGCGCCCGGCGTGCCGCAGGCAATACCCAACAGGGCCAGCCCGGCCAGCGCCGGTGCGACCCCAAACGTGATCGGTCCTCGACGTGTTCGCATCGTGCCCGATAGAACACGCGACCCTCGCCCGATGTGAAGCTGGAGGGGAACGTTTCCTTCATTAAGATCGCGTGGCGCACGTTCGTTGCGCATGCGACGGAACTCCAAATATCAACAAACGTTGACGTTGGTTGCGCTCATGGGCCTGCGCGTCGCGATCAACTTTTGTCAACGCGTGTGTCCTTGCTGCTGTGACACACGCGGTGTGTAAATCCGCTTGTCGTTCACAACGGAGGACGTTCATGATCGCAAGACGCGAGTTGCTCGTTGTCGTGTTGGCCCGGAGCGCAGCGAAGCGCGCGCGTCCCTGTCTCCCCGGCGCGTTGTGGTGTCTTGCCGCGCTCGCGCTCGTCGCGGTCGCGCCGGGGTGCCGCAAGAAATCGGGTCAGGCGGCCTCGATCGTCGCAGCGGCGAAGGCGCGGCCGGGCTCTCCGCTCGTCGCGGCGATGGCGGAAACGTTCGACGCCGGCAAGGACGGGAACGGCAGCGGTGGATTGACCGCGCGCTTTCCGACGCGCATCACGGACGGCGTACGCGCGCCGATGAAGGTCACATTGCCGGCGCGTGCGACGGCGCCGGTGCGAATGCAGGACACCGCCAGCGGAATCGCGATCGACGTTTCGCTCGCGCGAGCGCTTCCCGCGGCCGGACAGGTTGCCGACGGGTACGTCGTCTATCCGAAGGCGCTCGAGTCGGGCGCGACCGTCGTGCACAGCGCGCTTCCAACCGGAGCCGAGGACTTCGTCCTCTTCGAGGCGCGCCCGCCGGCCGCCGAGATCTTCTACGATCTGCAGCTCGGCGCCGATGTGGCCGGCCTGCGCCTGGTGGCCGGAACGCTCGAGATGCTCGACGGTGACGGCGTTCCGCGCATGCGCGCGGCGCCTCCGTACATCGTCGGCGCCGATGGCGCGCGCACGGACGCGACGCTCGCGGTCGCGGACTGCGCGGTCGACACCGACCCGGCCGCTCCCTGGGGTCGCGCGGTCACCGCGCCGGGCGCCCGGAGCTGCACCGTGAAGGTGGCGTGGTCGGACGCCGGCGTTCGCTACCCCGCGATCCTGGACCCGCGCTGGACGACGACCGGGTCGATGACCGTCGCGCGCCAGGACCACAGCGCGATCCTGCTCTCGAACGGAAAGGTGCTGGTCGCCGGAGGTCGCAGCTCGACGGGGACGACCGGACTCACCAGCGCCGAGCTTTTCGACAGGACCACCGGAACCTGGGCGGCGACGGGCAGCATGACGGGCGGGCGCTTCCTGCACACCGCGACGCAGCTGAACACGTCGTCGAACGGCACGACAAGCGGCAAGGTCCTGATCGCGGGCGGTCTCAACGGCACCACCAGCGTGAACACCGCGCAACTTTACGATCCGGCAACAGGAACCTGGGCGGCCGCGGGCAACTTGAACGCTGCGCGCCACGGGCACGTGGCGGTGCGGCTCGCGGACGGCAAGGTGCTGATCGCCGGTGGTTTGAACGGTGCGGCAACGCTCACCAGCGCTGCAATTTACAATCCCGCTTCGGGCACCGGCAGCTGGTCCGCAACGACGGGCCCGTTGCC
>DATMZL010000435.1:0-6192 GCA_035607075.1 Polyangia bacterium | reverse complement strand
CGATCTCCTCGTTGGCGACGCGCAGCGCGGCGCTCAGGCGCAGCAGGCGACGGCGCGAGGCCTCACGGAACGCGACGTCGATTTTTTGCAGCGTCGCCTCCGACGCGGTGGTCAGGCCCGTCAGAAGAAGGTCTTCGACCGCTCCGCCCAGATCGTCGAGCAGCGGCAGCAGCGCCGCGTCGGGCGCGGGCGGCGCGGTCATGCCATCTCCTCCGCCTCGTCGTCCGCGTCATCGTCAAGCTCGTCCGGCGCGGGCGTGAGCGCCGGCAAATCGCGACGCGCCGCCTCGACGGTCAGGACGCGTTCGAACAGACGCAGCGATGTCTGCGCCGCCAGCAGGCGCTTCGCGGCCTCCGGCCCCGCCGGTGTTCCGCTGACATCGTCGATCGCGTCGAGCAGCGCGCCGAGCCGGGCGGCCAGGTGATCGGCGCCGATGCGCGCCAGCTCGTCACGCAGCGCGCGAAGGCGTCGGATCGACTCCGGTTCGGCCGCGCGCAGCCCGCGCACCGCCAGCTCTTCGAGGCAGGCGCGCGCGTGATCGAGCGTCGCCACGATCTCGTCCTCCTCCGCGGTCGGCACGCCGCCGGCAGTTTACATCGATACAAGAGGCGCTTGGAGAAGACCCCACCAGTGCTGTAGCGTGCGACACGATCGGCTGTTCTGCGTCCTGTCATAGAGAGCGCGATTGGGAGGATGACCTTGGCCAGAGGGAAGACCGGCGATGACGACGATTCGTCGCCGACGCGCGACCAGACGATCGAGATGCTGCGCGGGGGCAGCAAGAGCCGGAGGCGCTGGGACGAACGTTTCGGGGGAAGCAGCGAGCTGGAGCTCGACCTTTCGGGAGCCTCGCTTCGCGGGCTGGACCTGCGGGGCCTGGCGTCCCTTCAGTACGTGAACCTCGAGCGGGCCGACCTGAGCAGGACCAAGCTCGATTGCCTGCCCGACGGGAACAAAGGCGCCAAGTTCGACGGCGCCCACTTCAGCCGGGGCAGCCTGTATGCGATCGACTGCAGCATGAAAGGCATCCGGATCGAGAAACCGACGTTCGTCGACGTCTCGGGCTCGGATCTCACGGGCGCGACGCTGACCGGCTCGCGCAGCGCGTTGGGTCGCTACACGAACGCCGTGCTGCGCAAGGTGAAGTTCCAGAACTGGTCTTTCAGGCTCGCCGACCTCGCCGGCGCCGACCTCACCGGCGCCGATTTGCGCAAGACGAAGTTCACGGAGGCCCGCGCACCGGGCGCGACGTTCGCGGGCGCGAACCTCGCCGGCGTCGATCTTTCGGAGGCCGTCCTCACGAACGCCGACCTGCGCGGCGCGGACCTGCGCCGCGCGAACCTGACGTACGCCGACCTGCGCGGCGCCGACGTCGCCGGCGCAAACTTCGAGGGCGCCGTCCTGCTAGGAACCAAGCTCGCGAAGGTCGACACCAGCCCGGCGAAGGGTCTCGCATTGTCCGGGAAGCACGCCGTCACCGGGTCGTACATCAAGAAGCTCGAGAAGCTCGCGCCGAAGGCGAAGCGCCTGGAATCCGAGGTGCGCGTCGACGTGGGGAAGCGCTTCGTCGTCCTGAGCATCGACGCGTATGGAGGCTACGGTCGCCACGTTCACTACAGAACGCGTGACGGCAACGCGACCGTCGGGCGCGACGCGCCGACGATGGACGGCGCGTTCAAGGCCCTGTGCAAGCGCTTCCTCCGGTCGAGGCTCCGCCCCGACACCCTGACGGTGAAGAGCAAGCAAAGCCCGGTCTCCGGCGCGGAGCTGAGGGAGCTCTTCCTCGGTGCATGGCGGGAGGCGATGGGCGCGGACGCTACGGAGGCGAAGGACGCCGCCAAGGAGAAGAAGACCGGCGCGCAGCGGGCCGCGGCGCTCCTCGACCTGCTGCGCGGCAAGGGCGGCGTCGCGCAGTGGAACAAGCGCAGCGCCGCCGAGCGAACGCCGCCGGGCGGCTTCCGCGGCGCCGACCTCTCGAACGCCACGCTCCGCGGCGTCGACTTTGCCGGACTCGAATTCCAGAAGGCGAAGCTCGACGGCGCGGACCTCACCGGCGCGGACCTGCTGCGCTGCAAGCTGGCGGGCGCGAGCTTCGCGGGCGCGACGCTGACCGGCGCCAACCTGGGCGGCGCGGAGCTGCGCGGCGCCAATTTCCGCGGCGCACGCCTCGCAAGAGCCGACTTCGAGGACACCGATCTGCGCAAGGTCGACTTCACCGACGCGAAGCTCGCCGGCGCCGAGCTCAAGGGCGCGGTCTTCGACGAGACGACGATCCTCCCCCTCGGCTTCCAACCGCCGAAAGAAATGGTCTGGAAGGGCAAGGCGGCCGACCCGCGGGTCGCCATCAAGATGAAGGTCGCGGCCGGCGCCCCGAAGGTGATCGACGCGGACGCGTTGATCAAGCGGCTCGTCGGCCACACCGACTGGTCGCGCTTCGAGAACGCAATGAAGATGCTGAAGGCCGATCGCTTCAAGCTTTTCGTCGAGGTGAACGATGAACGGCTGGCGGGCGTCGTGAAGAGCCAGACCAACAAGGAGCTCGTCTACGCGTGCTCGCTCGCGGCCGACGGCGCTTACGCCTGCTGCTCGCAGAACCTGAACATCTGCGGCGGCCTGCGCGGCGCGCTGTGCAAACACCTCCTCGTGTTGATCGTCGGGCTGGTGAAGAGCGGCGGGGTCGATCCCACGAGCGTGGACGCCTGGATCCGCGCCACCCTCCGCCGCGGGCCGGCCCTGGATAAGGACGCGATGGGGCGCATCCTGCTGCGCTTCAAGGGCGCCGAGGCCGGCGAGATCGACTGGCGCCCGACGGAGACCGTGCCCGAAGACTACTACGCGATGTGAGGAGCGAGACGATGGTTAGCAAGAAGAACGGCGCGGTACCGCCCGCGTTCGCAGGAAAGTCCGTCGCGATCGTCGAGACGCGCGACCACATCCGAGATCCCCTTCAGAAGCTGCTCCAGGCGGAGGGCGCGAAGGTGGTGAAGGACGTGACCCCCGCTCTGGACATGCTGGTGACGAAGGACGAAGGGGCGACGTCGCCGCTCGAGAGGCGTGCGCAGCAGCTGAACAAGGCGGGGAAGGCGAAGATCGAGATCATCAGCGAATGGGGCCTGCGGAAGTCGCTGTTGCCGACGCGCGACGAAACGCTGGCGATGCTACGGGGCGACGCGAAGAGCCGGGATCGCTGGGACGACCGGATGCTGCTGGGCGGCCACTCCGTCAATCTATCGGGCGAATCCTTTCGGGGCGCCGACCTGCGAGACGTGTCGCTCGAGTCGGTGAAGCTGGACGGCGCCGACCTGCGCGACACCAAGCTCAAGACGCTGCCCCAACCGATCAAGGGCGCCAACCTCGACGGCGCGCACTTCACCTGGGGAATTCTTTGCGCGATCGGCTGCAGCATGAAGGGCATCGAGGTCGTAGGGCCGACGGACGTCGACTTCTCCGGGTCGGATCTGACGGGCGCGACTCTCACCGAGTCGAACAACCTCGGCCATCTCTACAAGAAGACGATCCTGCGCGACGCGAAGCTGACCCGGTGGTCGCTCCAGGAAGCGAATCTCGAGGGCGCAGATCTCACCGGCGCTGATCTGAGAAAAGCCGAGATCACCAAGGCGAAGGCGCAGGGCGCCGTATTTGCGCGCGCGAACCTGACGGGCGCCGATCTGTCAGGCGCCGACCTGCGCGGCGCGGACCTGCGCGGCGCGGACCTGACCGGCGCCAACCTCACCGGAACCGATCTGACGGGCGCGAAGGTCGATGGCGCGACCTTCGACGACGCCATCCTGACGACCAGCACGAAGCTCGGGAAGGTGGCTACGCGCAAGGCGAAAGGATTTGCGCTGCCCGAGAACCCGTTCGTCGCGGGTCCCTGCATCAAGAAGCTCGAAGGGATCATGACGAAGGCGAAGGTGGAGGCCGAGGTACGCGTCGACCTGGAAAAGGGCTGCGTGAAGCTGAAGGTCCACACCTATCGCGGCGGCGGCGCCATCTACCACCAATGGCGTCCAGATCCGCTGGATCTCAGCAAGGTTCAGGGCGGTGGTGGCAGCGGTTATTCCAACACCGTCGCTGCAGCGTTCGAGGCGGTGAGCGGCCGCTGGCTGAAGGGCCGGCTGCGGCCCGACACGCTGAAGGTCTCGAGCAAGGGAAGTCCGGTCTCCGGGAAGGAGCTGAAGGACCTTTTCCTGGGCGCGTGGCGCGAGGCGATGGGCGCGGAGGCGGCGGAGTCGGCCGACGCTGCCAAGGGCAAGGTCGCGCCGACTGGTAAGGAGCGCGCCGCGACGCTCCTGGACCTTCTGCGCGGCAAGGGCGGCGTCGAGAAGTGGAACGCGCTCGCCAGCGCCGAGCGCACACCGGCGGGCGGGTTCCGGGGCGCCGATCTCGCGAACGCGAACCTCGCGGGCGTCGACTTTCGCGATCTCGACTTCCAGAAGGCGAAGTTCGACGGCGCAGATCTCGACGGAGCGGCTCTGGGTGCCAGCAAGCTGGCCGGCGCCAGCTTCGCCGCTGCGAACATGCGCGGCGCGGTGTTGCGGCGCGCGGTCGTGCGCGGCGCGAGCTTCCGGGGCGCCCGCCTCGCCGACGCGGACTTCACGGGAACGGATGTGAGGAAGGTCGACTTCACGGATGCGAAGCTGACCGGCGCCGACTTCGAAGAGGCCGTCTTCGACGAGACGACGATTCTCCCCCTCGGCTTCCGCCCGCCGAAGGACATGGTCTGGAAAGGCAAGTCGGCTGACCCGCGCGTCGCGCCGAAGTCCGCCAGCGGTGCGCCGAAGGTGATCGACGCGAGCGCCCTGATGAAGCGGCTCGTCTCCCAGACCGACAAGTCCCGCTTCGACAAGGCGTTGAAGATGCTGAAGGCCGATCGCTTCAAGCTGTTCGTCGAGGTGAACGACGATCGGCTGGACGGCGTCGTGAAGAGCCAGACCGACAAGGAGCTGGTGTACGTGTGCGCGCTGGCGGCGGACGGCAGCTACGCCTGCTGCTCGCAGAACCTGAATCCGTGCGGCGGCCTGCGCGGCGCGCTGTGCAAGCACCTGCTCGTCCTGATCATCGGCCTGGTCAAGGGCGGCCAGATCGAGCCCACGCGCGTCGACGGCTGGATCGCCGCCGGCCGCGGCCGCGCGCCGTCGCTGGAGAAGGACGCGATGGCGCGTATCCTCCTCCGCTTCAAGGGCGCCGAGTCCGGCGAGGTCGACTGGCGCCCGATGGAGACCGTGCCCGAAGACTACTACGCGATGTAGGCGGGACGATGGGCAGCGACGGCAACAACGAGACCGATCCGGTTCCGCTCAGGTTCGCCGGCAAGCGCGTCGTGATCGCCGACGGCCGCGACTACATGCGGTCCGGCGTCGAGGAGCTGTTCCGCACCGAGGGCGCCACGATCGAAAAGCGCGTGACGCCCGATATCGACATCGTCATCGAGCGCGCCGAGGGGCCGACCGCGCACGAAAAGCGCGCGATCGAATTGAACAACGCGGGCAAGGCGAACATCCAGGTCGTCAGCGAGAACGAGCTGCGCAAGACGATCGTGCCGACGCGGCAGGAGACGCAAGCGCTGCTTCGCGGCGACGACGCAGCCCGGAAACGCTGGAACCGCTTGATGCCGCACACCGGATCGCCGGGGATGGTCGATCTGTCGGGCGAATCTTTCCGTGGCCTCGATCTGACCGGCCTCTCCGCGGTCTCCCTCGCGAACCTCGACGGCGCCGATCTGCGCGACACGAAGCTCGAGAGGTTGCCCCCGACGAAGAACGCCACCCTCGACGGCGCCAGCATCAACGGCAGCATGCTGGTGGCGATCGATTGCAGCGCAAAGGCCATTCACGTCGATACACCTTTTTCGGTCAACGTCTCGGGATCGGATCTGACCGGCGCGACGATGAACGGCTTTCCCGAGGAGCGCTGTCGGTACGGCGGCGCTCGCTACATCAAGTCGATCCTGCGCGACGCGGCGTTCACGAACTGGTCGTTCTTGAAAGGCCAGCTGGAGGGTGCGGACCTGACCGGCGCGGATCTGCGGGCGGCGGATTTCTCCGAGGCGGGTGCCCGCGGCGCCACGTTCGCGGGCGCAAACCTGGCCCATGCCACGTTCCTGAACGCGGACCTCCGGGGAGCCGATTTCAGCGGCGCGGACCTGACCGGCGCTTCCTTCACGGGCACGGACCTCGCCGGCGCAAAGGT
>DATMZL010000436.1:0-2118 GCA_035607075.1 Polyangia bacterium | reverse complement strand
TCGCTTACCTGGACGGGGCGTGCTCGATTCCGATCGGAATCACCGACGCGACTTGCACGAACCTGCCCCACTTCAGCATCCAGCCCGGTCCGCCCGACGCCTGCGCGCCCAGACAAAGGGTCTACGGCGTTACCGGTCCCGCCGCCGTTCCGACGAGCGTGTTCTCGTTCGACATCGCAACCGGCGCGTGCGCGCCGGACGACGCGGGCGATCCGGCGCTGGAGGCGTTCGTGTCGGTCGAGGCGATGCCGGCCACGGCGTTCGTCGCGGCGAGCAGCAAGACGCGTGCGCGCACGCCCGGCATGAGCGCCGAGGTTCGCGAGGCCGAGGATGGCTCCTGGAAGATCACCGGCTTCTTCGACGAGGCAGCCGGCAATTCGTGCTGGCCCGCCGACCTGAAGGGCACCGCCTCGCTCGTCTGCCTGCCCCGGCCCGCTATCCCGGTCGGGAATTCCGATTCGGGGCCGTTCTCGGATCCGACCTGTCAGATTCTGGCGACCGAAGCGAGCACCTGCGGCCCACCGCCACTGGTCGGCCTGCAGGCCATTCCAGCGGACGTGACGGCGTGCTTCGAGTCCAACGCCGTCACGGTTCACGCGCTGGAGGATGGCCCGACGACGTTGTACAGCGGAAACGCGGATCTCTGCGGCGAGCTTCCCGATCCGATCACCCTGCGCCATTACCGCGTCGGCGCGACCCTGGATCCTGCGTCGTTTCCGGCGGTCGAGATGGTCCCGGTCGGTTCGGGTCGGCTGCGCGCGACGTATCTCGGATCGAACGGCGTCCCGTTCGTGTCGCAGTCTCCGAATCCGGTGCGCGACGGACTCTTCGACTACGTGATGGATACCGAGGCCGGTGAAGGCTGTGCCATCTGGCTGTTCGCGGACGGGAAGTATCGCTGTGCGTCTCGAAGCTGGGTCGGTCTGCCGACGGACATCATTCACACGTACGAGGCCCCGGACTGCTCGGGGCCCGAGCTGATTCCATCGGCGGGAGGAACGGCGTGCATGCCGGCGGCGCCGAAGGGCGCGCTGTTCGTCGACACCCACTTGTGCGCGTGGTTCACGGTCGTCGAAGCGCGGTCCGTCGAGCCGACGCCTGTGACGCTGACGCGGGCTTACCTCAGCGGCGCGCCGGGGACTTGCTACGCGTCGGATTTCGACACGCCGGCGACGTTCTACCGTCTGGGCGCGGCCGTCAGTCCCGGCGACGTGTTCGCCGAGGTCAAACGCCTGCCGCGAAACTGACCGCAGCGACTTTGGCAGCTACTTTGGCAGCTACTTTGGATCGATCCGGTAGATCGCCGCCGAACCACTCTCGGGCGCGTGCACGAGGTAGAGCTCGCCGGTGTTGTCCTGGCCGAACGAGGTCAGGCCGCTCAACGCCGCGGTCTTGCCGACGTAGCTGACGCCAGGAACCATCTGCGGTGTCCCGCTGACCGCGCCGTTCGCGACGACGAACGCGCGCACGATCGACGTCAGGTAGTCGCCAAAGAGGTACGTGCCCGCGAGGCAAGGAATCTTCTGGCCGCGATAGACGTAGCCACCGATGACGCTCCCGTCCCCGCTCGCGTGCGGGTAATCGTAGATGGGGAAGACGACCGAGGGCGCGGCGGCCGTGCAGGCGGCGTTGAAGGTGCCGCCCGTGACGCCCGCGCAGTACGAGCCTTCGAACGTCGAGTAGCCGTAGTAGCGGCCACCGACGCGCCCTGCGAACGCCTCGTAGTCGATCTCCTCGCGCGTGTTGTCACCAACGTCGCCGATGTACATGTCGTTCGTCGTGCGATCGAAGCTGAAGCGCCAGGGCTGGCGCAGGCCGTTCGCCCAGACGGGCGAGGGGTACGACCCGCCGCCGGGCCCGTACGCGATCCCGGCGCTCACGTCGAGGCGAATGATCGAGCCGTGCACGGGATTGCCGCCGGGGCCCGCGAGCGTTCCACCGGCCGGCGTGAGCAGCGTCGGTTCGGTGCCGACGGCGGCGTAGAGGTAGCCGTCGGAGCCGAACGCGAGCATGCCGCCGCTCTCGTTGGCGAAGTCCTTGCGGGCGATGACCAGCCGGCCCTTTTCGGTCGTGTCGGCGAGATCGGGGTTCGCCGCGGAGCGCGCGTATTCAGCGATG
>DATMZL010001718.1:0-5720 GCA_035607075.1 Polyangia bacterium | reverse complement strand
GTTTGAACGAGACGCCCGCCAGGTTGCGATCGTTCCACCAATCCCACGCGACCTTGCCGGGCTTGATCCACGACGTGTCGGTCAGCTCGGACGGGCGCTGCAACAGATAGACGAGCGAGTTCGTGATCAGCTCGGCGTCGGTCGCCGCGACGCCGATGATCCGCCATGGGTAGGCGCGCGTCCCGGTCGTCACCGCGATGTAGTCGGCGGCGCGCGTCACCTGCACGTCGCGATCGCGCACCGCCTTCTCCTCGAGCGGGTAGGGCGGGAACGCCGCGGCCAGCGCGAGCCCGCCGGTCGCGCGCAGCCAGAGGCCGGGATAGCTCTCCACGTCGGCCTCGGCGATGGCGACCCGGGGACCGGCGGCGGTCGCGACGACGGCGGGCAGCGTCGCGAGGTTGCCCGCCGGCAGCTGCGTCAGGTTGACCGGCTTGTAGAGCTGCTCGTTGTGCGAGAAGAACGTTTTCCCCTCGTCGGGGTAGAAGACGGGCGCGTCGGCGCCGAACTTGAACAGCGCCTCCTCGCCGAACACCTTGACCTGCGGGTTCGCCAGCGCAGTCTCGAACCGGTAGGCGACCCCCTCGTCATAGGCGCGGAACGTGACCGCGTAGCCGCCCGCGCATTCGATGCGTGCTTCGTTGAAGCGCTCGGGCAGCGTCTCCGCCTTCAGCCGCACGGCAGGCTTGATCGTGCCGTCGACGCCGTGCACCTTCGTTCCGGTGATGTGCGCGCCGATGCCCAGCCGGCTGTGCTCGACGTCGAGCGACAGGCGCGCGTCCGCCAGCAGCACCTTCCCGTCGTAGAGCACGTCGTACGCGAGATCGGGCGTCGCGCGCACGAAGACCTCGATGTGGCCGGACGGCGACTTCAGGTGCAGGCCGGGGAGCGGGGCGGGGTGTGCGGCGGGCGGCGGCGCGGGCGCGGGAGCCGACGGCGCATCGGAGGACGTCGTCACGGGCGGGACGGCCGGCGCGCCCCACAGCGCGAGCAAGCCGGCCGCGATCAGGTCTATGGATCGCACTCGACCTTGGCGTCACCCCAGTCGGCGCGGTCCTGCGCGCTGCCGTCGTCGGCGTTGGTGACCAGCAGCTTGAGGCGGCGCTTACCCACCAGGCTGACGTCGATGCTCATCGCGGGGGACGTTCCGGTCAGGTTCATGCTGTCGAACAGCATCTCACCGTCGGCGAGCACCTGGAAGCGGGCCGAACCCGTGCCGTTGGTCGCGTCGTCGACGCCGACCTGCGCCGTGAAGCGGCTGCACTTGGCGCCCAGGCGGTAGATCACGGCGCCGGGCGCCGCCATCCCCAGGCCTTTGGCGAAGCTCTGGGCGCGGATCTTGATCGCCGTGCCGTCGCCCGCGGCGGTGGCGCCGTTGTTGGTGTCGTGCTCGATCGGGCCGAGGCCGTTCGCGGCGTAGATCGGCGTCTGGTCGCTGAGGTACGCCGTCCCCTTCGGACGCGGCGGCTCGTTGCCGACGATCTTCAACGTGGCGGTCGCGTGCGCGGCGACGTTGACCGTGTACGAATCCGTGAACGGCCCGAGATCGGTGTGCCCCTGCAGATCGCGCACGGTGGCGCTGCCCGGCGCCAGCCCGAGGTCGGTGAACTTCACGGTCATGTCGGCCGCGGCGCTGTCTTCGTTTAAGAGGACGGCGGCGCGCGTCCCGTTCGCGTTCAGCGGCTTGGCCCACAGCGACTGCATTCCGTTCACCCAGACGCGCACGCCCTGCAACGCCATCGCGTCCTGGTCGATCGCGATGATCTCCTTGTTGGTCAGGATCGCCTTGGTGGCTGCGCTCATGTTGGCGTCGAACAGGTTGTTGCCCGCGATCAGCGGGGCGCTGGCGATCGCCCACAGGCTGAAGTGACTCTGGTTCTCGACGTCGGTGACCGAGCCGGCGCCGTTGTCGCTGTTGCCGACTTCGAGCATGTCGGGATCGTTCCAGTGGTTGGGGCCGGCGTAGGCGGCGACCGCCAGGTTGGTCTTTGCGTTGGCGACGATCGACGTCCATTCGTTCTTGATGTCGCTGGTCGTCCGCTGCAGGTTGCCGATGCGGTTCGCCCATTCGTAGAACGACCAGGCGCAGATGCTGTAGACGATCGGCCGATCGACGCCGTCGAGCGCGTCGCGCATCGCCTGGTACTCCGGCAGGATCGTCGGTCCCGGGTCCGGGCCCGGGTCGGGGCAGTTGTCGTACTTCAGGTAGTCGATGCCCCAGGCGGCGAACGTCGTCGCGTCGGTCACCTCGTGGCCGCCGGAGCCGGCGCGGTGGCCGCACGTCTCCGAGCCGCGGTCGCCGTAGATCCCCATCTTCAGGCCGAGGCTGTGGACGTAGTCGGCGATCGGCTTGATGCCGTTCGGGAACCGGTTGGGGTCGGGTTGCAGCGCGCCGCTCGCGTCACGCGCGGCGCTCTCGATCGACCAGCAGTCGTCGATGTTGATGAACTGGTAGCCGGCGTCGCGCATGCCGGTCGACACCATCGCGTCGGCGGTGCGCTTGATGAAGTCCTCGTTGATGTTGCACTGAAACTTGTTCCAGCTGTTCCAGCCCATCGGCGGCAGCGGCGCCATCCCGGCGACCAGCGGCAACGGGAAATCGTCGTCCGTCTCCGCCGGCGGTCCTCCGCCACCGCCGCCCTTACCACCTGTGCCGCCACCCTTACCGCCCCCGCCACACGCGGCAAAAAGCAGCGCGAGTGAAAGTAAACAAAGCTTACGCATGCGGCGACTATAGCCGATCCCCCTCGAACCCGACGTTCCGATCCCCTCGCCCCGCGAAGCGGCAACGTGGGAGAGGGCTAGGGTGAGGGGCCGGGGCCGCCCGCCAGCACCTTGGCGATCGCCTTCTCCGCCACCGCCGCCATGATCCCGTACCCCGCGCGATTCGGGTGCAGCCCATCCTCGGCCAGCTCCTTCTTCAGCAGGCCCTTCGCGTCGGACATCGCCGACGCGTAGTCCAGGTAGACGCAGCCGCTCGCGGCCGCGTACTCCTTCAACCACTTGTTGAGCGCGGCGATCTGGTCGGGCGGACGCAGCGGGAAGGTCATCTCGGACATCGCCGTGTAGTTGTGCACGGGCAGCACCGATGACAGCACAACGCGGATGCCGTGCGCGCGCGCCAGCTCGACCATGGTCGCGAAGTTGGCCTCGATCCCTTCCACCGTGATCGGGCCGGTGTTCCCGGCGATGTCGTTGGTGCCCGCGAGGATGACGACCGCCGTCGGCGCCAGCGCGATCACGTCCGCGCGGAAGCGCACCAGCATCTGCGACGTCGTCTGGCCGCTGATGCCGCGGTTGACGTACGGCTTGCCCGGAAACGCCGTCGCCAGCGGCCACATGTCCGTGATCGAGTCACCGAGGAACACAACGCGCTTTTCGCCCGCGGCGGGCGCCTTCAGGCTGGCGTTGGCGGCCCGGTACCGTTTCAGCTCCCCGAAGTCGTCGGTGTACACGCGTTGCCTTCCTTTCCGCCAGTAGTCCAGCGCCTCCCGCGCGCGCGTCAGCTGCGCCGCCGTCGGCTGCTGGCCGTGCGCGCAGGCGCACAGCACGAGCAACACCGCGAGCTGCACCATGACGATCCGGATCATCTATTGCCCGCCGCCGTCAGTGATGGGCGCGATCGGGACGACTGCGCCGGCCGCAGGAGCGAGCGGCTCGATCGGCCCGCTGCTGCTGCCCGCGTCGGTCGCGGCGGGCGTGTCGTCCTGCTTCTTCGCGATGCGCGTGTGCGCGACGTTGCCGCGGTAGATCATGCCGCGCTCGACGGGGCGCAGCGCCTTCGTGGGAACGTTGTAGATGATGTCGCCGCCCATCCGGCACGCCTCGGCGCGCAGCCGGCTCAGGCAGATGACCTCGCTCTCGTCGAGGTAGCAGTCGACCTGGACAAGCCCGATGTCGTCCCACTCCTTCACCTCGGGCAGGTTGTGATAGATGGACAGCGAACAGCCGGGCCCCCGTTTCGGGAAGCGGGGATCGCGCTTCGATGCCGCACAGGCGGCAACGACGGCGACGGCGCCGATGAGCACGGGCGCGAGCGCGAACAAGCGACGGCGGAGCATTCGTTAAGCAGCAGCGGCATACCACGTTTCGCGCGCGCGGCGCGCGGCCTCGTGCGCGCGCGGCGGCGCTACTGGATGGGCGGCTGGCAGGTCATCATCCCGTCGAAATCGGCAAGGCACGTCGTTCCGGGCGGGCAGTTCGGCGCGGCGGGATCGCAGAAGAACTCGCACACGCGGGAGTTCGCGGGCGAGACCTGGTACTCGCGGCCGCAGGTCGGCGTGGTTCCAGCCGGGCCACCGGTGCAGGGCGCGGCGGCGGTCGTGCACGTCTTGGTGCAAAGGTTTCGTCCCTGCTCGGCGCCGACGCTGATGCAGACCAGGCCGGTCGCGCACTGCGGATCGCCCTGCTGCGCGATCGGCGCGCACGCCTGACCGAATCCGGGCAGGCCGCCCGCGCTGTCGTTCGTCCCGGTGTCGTTCGACCCTGTGTCGTTCGTCGCGGCGTCGGTCGTCGTTCCGTTGCTGCTGCACCCGACTGCGATCCCCAGAAGAAACAGCGCCATCCCATGTGCCCAGCTTTTCATGCCGCGGGAGTACCACGCGCGACCGGATGACGTCACGCGACGTGTGTCACGGAGCGCGCTTGTTCGTCGAGTGCTGCCGCCGATAGTGCTCGCGGATCCTCTCGCGCTCCGGTTCGTTGGGCGCGCCCATGCGGATTCGCTCGTTCATCTGTGACTGAATGACCCGCAGCTTGCGTTCGAGCTCCGCGCGCGCCCGTGCCTCCCGGTCACGTGCCTCGCGTGCGCGGGTGTCGCCGGCGCTCGGCGGGGCCGCGGCGGGAAGCGGCGACAGCTTGCGCGCCAGCGCCAGCCAGGGAAGCTGCACCAGCACGACCGCCGCCCAGAAGCCGATCGTCGCCGCGACGAGGCCGGCCGTGCGCAGCGCGCGCCGCATCCAGCTCTCGCGGCCGATCACGGCGGTTCCGTCGCCGCGAACGTTGAAACGGACGCACACCTGGTCATCCGGTCCCGTGATCAGCTTGAAGGCGTCGTCCTTGCGCATCCCCGACAGGTTGTGGACGCGCAGCTGGCAGCGCGTGCAATGCCGCGAGCGATCGTCGCCGGCCATGCTGCCCCAGGGCTGATCGCAGGGGGCCTGAACGCGCAGCTTGAACCGATCCACCGTCTTGCCTCGCGCGATCATTTCCGCTTCGCGTGCTTGCGGTGCTGCAATCCATTTCGGAGCAGCTCGCGGGAGGGCTTGAACATCCCGCCCTGGACGTCGCGGTAGCTCGCCGCGGCCCGGACCGTCTCCAGCCGCGTCTCGAGCTTCGCGCGGGCGGCGTCCTCTTTGGCGCGCAGCTCGCGGGCGCGCTCCTCGCGCGCGCGCGCCTCCGCCTGCGCGTTCGGCGCGGACGGCGCCGGCGACAGCTTGCGCGCGATCGCGAGCCACGGCAGTTGCACCAGCACGACCGTCGCCCAGAAGAATGCGCCCAGCGCGGTCAACCCGGCCACGCGCAGCCAGCGGCCGACGCGGCTCTCGCCGATGACGGCGGTGCCATCGTCGCGCACGTTGTAGCGGATGCACAGGTGCGGGTCGGGGCCGGCGATCAGCTTCATCACCGCCCCCTCGCTCATGACCGACAGATCGTGAACGTGCAGCGAGCAGCGGCCGCAGAAGCGCCGGCGATCGTCGTTCGCCATGCTTCCCCATGGCTCA
>DATMZL010000765.1:0-5872 GCA_035607075.1 Polyangia bacterium | reverse complement strand
CGAGCCGATGTTGCCCGTCAATCCGACGAGTCTTCCGACGAGGTGGAGGGGGCGGGCCACGACCAAGATGCTACCCTAGACGGGCTTGACCCGCGTCCCCGACGTCGAAGAAGCGGCCTTTGTCGCCGAAGCGCGCGCGCTGACCGATCTGCCCGCGGCCACCGCGCCCGAGATCGCGATCGCCGGTCGCTCGAACGTCGGCAAGTCGACGCTGCTGAACCGGCTCGCCGGGCGCAAGGGGCTGGCGCGCACGTCGAAGACGCCGGGACGGACGCGCGGCCTGGTGATGTTCTCGCTGCGGTTTCGGCGGGGCGGCAAGGCGCCGCCCGTGCCCGTGGACGAGCTGCGCCTGATCGACTTGCCCGGCTACGGCTACGCGCAGGTCTCGCACGCCGAGCGGCGCGGCTGGCAGCCGCTCATCGAGGGATACACGCGGACGCGGCGCGCGCTGGCGCTGTTCGTCGTGCTGATCGACGCGCGCCGCGGGATCGAGGACGAGGAACGGCAGCTGTACGAATGGCTGGGCACGGAGAACGTGCCGGCACAGATCGTCTTCACCAAAGTCGACAAGCTGCCTGCGAGCGCGCGCGGCGTGCTGCGCGAGCGGGCGCGCGCGGCGTTCCGCGGCGGGCGCGGGGCGGCCGGGCCGCTGTTCGTGTCGGGCGAGACGGGGGAGGGCGTCGACGCGCTGTGGGCGGCGATCTTCGAGGCCGTTCGGGGCGCCCAGTCGTCGGCGGCGGGTGAACTTGCGGAGGACACGCGCCGCGCTTAGCGTCATCCGCTGGGACTTCCCGACATGGCCGTCAACAAGCTGCCCCAGGCCTTCGACGTCGAGCCGATGCGGCTGACCGACCTCGACGCCGTCATGGCGATCGAGAAGAGCTCGTTCCGGTCGCCGATGACGGCCCAGCTGCTGCTGGAAGAGATGGGTCGCGAGTGGGCCCACATCGACGTCGTGCGCGACCGCGGGCGGCGCACGGTCGTCGCGTTCAGCAACTACTGGATCGTCGCCGACGAGGTGCACCTGCTGAACCTGGCGACCCACCCCGAGGCGCGCCGTGCCGGGCACGCGTCGCGCCTGCTCGCTCACATCATCGACGCGGGACGGGTCCGGCGCTGCCGCTTCGTCACGCTCGAGGTGCGGCGTTCGAACGCGGCGGCCGCGCGGCTCTACCGTCGGTTCGGTTTCAGGGCGGTGGGCGTTCGCCCGAACTATTATGCGGAGGATCAGGAAGACGCGATCGTGATGTTGCTGGATTTGACCTGATATGGCCGCGGCCGCTCTCCTGACGCTGGTCGCTTTCCACGCGACGGCCGCGGTCGTGGAATTCGGTCCGGTGTTTCCGTTCGGGACGGGTGCTCCGACGACCCCGGCGCCCGCGTTCGCGGCACCGCCGGCGCCCGCGCCCGCGGTGCCGCCGAGGCCCCCGCTCGCCGAGCCCGCGATCCACGCCTTCGCTCCCATTCGCTACATCGAGACCGCGGAGCCGGCCGTCGCGATCACGTTCGACGCCTGCGCGACGCGCACTCACACCGCCAGCTTCGACCGCCCGGTGTTCGACGTGGTCAAACGCGAGCGCGTGCCGATCACCATCTTCGTCTCCGGCCGCTGGGTCGAAGCGCATCCGGACGTCATGGCCGAGCTGGCGGTCGATCCGCAGGTCGAGTTCGGCGATCACTCCTACGACCACCCGCACATGTCGCATCTACCCGTCACGCGGATCATCGAGGAGATCGACCAGACCGAGGCGGCGCTGGCGCGCTACGGTAAACGAAGCGTCGCGTTCCGTCCGCCGTTCGGCGAATGGAGCCACCGGTTAGTGTACGTCGTCAACGATCTGCGACTGCCGACGGTGACCTGGGACGTCGTCTCCGGCGATCCGAGCGCGCACACGACGACCGATCGGATGATCCACAACGTGCTCGACAACGCGCGCCCGGGGTCGATCATCATCTTTCACATCAACGGGCGCGGCCTGAAGACGGCCGAGGCGCTGCCCACCATCCTGCGCGGCCTGCGCGAACGCGGGTTTCGTTTCGTACATGTTTCGGAGTTGATGGCAGCGCCGCGGACGGCACCTGGACAACCCGTGCCAATTCCGGCGGCTCCGGGCCCCACGACGCCGCCGCCAGTCATGCCGATCATATCGGGACCCTCAAAGGATCCCGAACCCCCCGCGATGGTACGCGGCGAGCAAAGCTCGCCGGCTCCCCACGCGATCCCCGCCGCGACGTTGCCGCCGCCGCTTCCCCCCGCGGGGCACGCCGCGCCGTGACCCGAGCGCAGCCGCCTTCTATCAAATCGGGAACCCTCAAAGGGTTCCCGAACCCTCCCGCGATGGTTCGCGGCGAGCAAAGCGCGCCGGCTTCCCACGCGATCGTTCGCGCCTCGCCGGCGGTCGCGCGCAAGCAGGCAGACTGGATCGTGGGCATCGAGCCCTGGAAATCACTGGGTTATCGGACGGCCGGGCTGGGCCAATACCTGGCGCGGCTCGCCCGCACCGGCGACGTCTGGATCGCGCGCACGGCGGCGCGCGCGCCCGCCGGCATCATCGTAGCGACCGACGGTTTCCTGCTGGGCGGCTTCATTGCGCTGCTCGCCGTTCGCCCGGGTTCCAGCGGTCAGGGGCTGGGCCAGGCGCTGGTCGCGCACGTCGAGGGGCGGGTGTTCGCCCGGCGGCGCTGGCTCTTCGTCTCGTGCGACGCCGAGAACGGCGCCGCGATGCGTTTCTACCGGCGGCAGGGCTTCGCGCGCGTCGGCCGGCTGCCCGACCTGGTGCGCGAGGGGCGGGTGGAGATCCTCTTGCGCAAAGCGAGGAATGCCAGCAGCTAGCACCCTCGAGGCCCCGAGCGGCTGAAGGTTTGAAAAGTAGCCGCACACCCGCGCTTCGCGCGGGAGCGGCTAGCGCCCTGAAGCAAGGCCAGGTACGATTGGGCCCTTCCGATGATCGGGGAACAGTTCGGAAACTATCGATCTATTGCGCTTCTCGGGGAGGGGGGAATGGGCGCGGTTTACCTCGCGGAGCACCCCGGCATCGGCCGGCGCGTGGCCGTGAAGGTCCTGCACAAGAACTACACGCGCGACGAGCACCTGCTGGCGCGGTTCCTCAACGAGGCGCGCGCTGCCAACGCGATCCGTCACCCGAACATCATCGAGATTCTCGACTCGGGCATGCTCGCGGACGGGACGCCGTTCCTGGTCATGGAGCTGCTGGAAGGCGAGAGCCTGGGCAGCCGGTTACGCCAGACGGGCGCGCTGCAGATCGCGACGGCGGTCGACCTCGCGTATCAGACCGCGTCGGCGCTGGGCGCGGCGCACGCGAAGGGGATCGTCCACCGCGATCTCAAGCCCGATAACCTGTTCGTCGTTCCCGACCAGCACGACACGAAGCGCGAGCGGATCAAGGTGCTCGACTTCGGAATCGCGAAGCTGCAGCAGGGATCGGTCGCGGACTCCGTGAAGACGCGGACCGGAACGCTGATGGGCACGCCCATCTACATGTCGCCCGAGCAGTGCCGCGGCACGCGCACTGTCGACCACCGCAGCGACATCTATTCGCTGGGCGTGATCTTCTACGAGATGCTGGTCGGTCAGCCGCCGTTCGTGTCGGAAGGGTTCGGCGATCTCGTCAACATGCACCTCAACGTGCCGCCGGCGTCGGCGCGGTCGAAGCGACCGGAGATTCCGCTCGCGCTCGACGCGCTGGTGATGAAGATGCTCGCCAAGAACCCTGAGGACCGTTACGCCGAGATGGGCGAGGTCCAGGCGGCGTTGAAGTCGTCGGGCAGCCATACGATCGTTTCGTCGCCCGATCTCAGCCGCACGCACGGACGGCCGCCGGTGACGCAGACGTCGCCGATGGCCGACACGACGTTCTCGACCGGGACCGGCGAGCGCTTCGACAGCCCGGTCGCGGGCGGCCGAAGCAAGAAGGTCTTCGCCGGCGTGATTGCGGCGGCGGCGATCGCCGGCGGTTTCTTTTGGTGGCAGAACGGGCAATCGGCGATCAAGCCGCCGCAGCCCGTGGTGGTCGCGCCGCCGCCCAAGCCCGTCACGCCGCCGACCACGAATCCGCCGGTGACGCCGCCCAAGCCGGTGGTGGCGCAGGTCAAGAAGATCGAGCTGCGGCTGGCGTCGGTGCCGGCGGGGGCGAAGGTGGTCGACAACGTCGACGGCGAGATGCTGGGCGTCACGCCGCTGGTGTTGACGCGCCCGCGCGGCGGGACGCTGACGCTGCGCTTCGAGAAGGACGGCTACAACGCGAGCACGCGCACGATGCCGCTGGACGGCGATCGCGCGTTCGAGCTGACGCTGGAGCAGCAGAAGCAGAAGAAGAAGGAACACCGGCCGCCGCGCGACCGCGACCCTTCCACCGCGGAGCCGGCGAAATTATGATGGGACCCTGGGAGGGTCCCAACCCCCCCGCGATGGGTTCGGGCGGGCAAAGCCCACCCTCACCCGACGCGATCTAAGCCTCCATGGCTCGGCAGGGCGCGCGCGCATCGCTGATCCTCGCGTTCGTCTTCCCGGCCATCGTCTGCGCGGCGGTCGCGCTCGCGTACTACGGTTACCGCTACGCGGTGCTGTCGTCGGTCCGCACGAAGACGTCGCTGATGGAGAACAACCAGCAGCTCGCGCAGGTCGTGTCGGGCAAGGTGCAGGATCGGATCGACAAGGTGGACGCGGAGCTCTTCGAGGAGGTCGAGTGGGAGGATCCCACTGTCGATCCGCCGTCGTCGTTCGAGCTGCCGCCGGGCGTCGAGTCGGTCGTCGTGCTGGACGAGGGCCTGCGCATCCGATCGATCGTGCCCGCGCCCGATCCGGCACGGCGCAAGCGCGAGCTGGATCGCTGGGCAAACTCGGTGCGCGGGTTGGAGTGGAAGTCGCTGCAGCCGTGGACGCCCGGGGTGGCCGGCAACTTCCGCCACCTGCACCAGCTGTCCGAGGGCAAGTCGATGCTGATCGCGTACGTGTCGAAGCGAACCGACGCGGCACGCGCCTACTACGTCGCCGCCCGGCTGGACCTGGGCCTGATCGCGAAGGACTGGATCCCCGACGAGATCGATGACGTGCCGCTGGGGCACCGGCGGATCGCGATCCTCGACGAGGTCGCGCGGCCGATCTACGGCGCGCCGCAGCCGGCGACGCAGTTCCAGTACGAGTCATCGTTCGGGAAGACGCTGTACGCGTGGCGGATCCAGATCACGCCCAGCGACGTCGCCGAGTTGCTCAAACAAGCCGACACGGAGCGGCTGCTGGGCCGGCTGCTGGTTCCCGTGTCGCTGGTGATCTTCGCTGTCGGGCTGAGCGTGCTGTGGCTGTCGGTGCGCGCCGAACGGCGCGGCGCGCAGCTGCGCAGCGACTTCATCGCCAACGTCTCGCACGAGCTGAAGACGCCGCTGTCTCTGATCCGGATGTTCGGCGAGCTGCTGGCGACCGGCAAGTACAAGGGCGAGGCGATGGGCCGCGACTACGCGGGCATCATCACGCGCGAGGCGGAGCGCCTGTCGCACCTCATCGACAACGTGCTGGACTTCGCCCGCCTGGAGCGCGGGAAGGCGAGCTACCACTTCGCGGAGGGCCACCTTGAAGAGGTCGTCGAGCGCGCGCTGGACGTGTTTCGCCACCGCCTCGAAAAGGAGAAGCTGCGCCTGCGCACCGAGATCGAAGCGAACCTGCCCGCCGTGCGCATGGACGAGGGCGCGATGACGCTGGTGCTGTTGAACCTGGTCGACAACGCGGTCAAATACGCGGGTGACGGCGGCGAGGTTTCGGTGCGGTTGCGGCGCGTGCCGGGCGCGGTCGCGCTGTCCATCGCGGACCGCGGATCGGGCATCGCCTACGACGACCAGCGGCGGATCTTCGAACGCT
>DATMZL010001686.1:0-7196 GCA_035607075.1 Polyangia bacterium | reverse complement strand
GGCGCGCTCGAGCACGCGCACGTTGTTCGTGCGCATGGGCCCGGTGATGTCGATCTCCTTCTGGCGGGTGGAGATGACGCCGTACATCTTGTTGTTCTGCTCAGCAGCGCGCGAGAGCGGGCGGTACTCGACCTCGATCTTCGAGAGCTCGATGGCCTCCTTCTTCTCCTTGTCCATCATGACCTTCAGCGAGCGCTCGTTGTCGACCATCTGCTGGTACGACTTCTCGAACGACGCGAGCACGCCGTCAATCTCCTCCTGGTAGGCCTTCTTGATGCTCTCCATCTGCGCCGTGATCGCCTTCATCCTCGGGTGATCCGGGCCGTACTTCGACGACAGATCGCTCTGGTCCTTGGCGAGCTGGACATACGAACCGCGCAGCGCGGAGATGGTGGTGTTGCTGCGGATCTCGGGAAGCGTCTCCTCCTCGGCGATGTTGCTACGCGCCCGCTCGATCATCCGCCGCTTGGCGTCCTGCTCGAGGATGTGAATGCGCAGGTCGGTCAGCTTCGTGTTCACCGCCGCCAGGTTCTGACTGAGCATGCTCTGCTTGTCGTCCATGCTGACGGCGAGCAGGTTGCGGTCCTTCTTGAACTGGTAAAGCTTCATCTCCGAGCTTTCGAGCTGACTCTTCAGCTCGGACTCCTGCTCGGCCAGCCAGGCCATCGCCGTCCGCGCGCCCTCGAGCTTGTAGTCGAGGTTGTACTCGATGTACGTGTCCGCCAACGTGTTGGCGACCAGCGCTGCGCGCTGCGGCTTGCGGTCCGTGACGGTGATCAGCGCGACGCGCGAATCTTTGAGCGGCTTGACCAGGACCGCGCCCGCGAGCGCCCGCCCGAGATCGGTGAGGTCGCGATTCGGGCCTCCGCCGAAGTCCTGATCGTATTGCAATCCGAGCTTCTCGGCGGTTCGCTGCCCCACGACGGTCGACTGGATGATCCGGTACTGCGTCTCGTAGAACTCCCGGTTCGCCCAGAAGGACCCGGTTCCCAGCTCGACGACGTCCTTGGACCCGGGAAGAACCTGGGGCGCCATCGGCTCGATGATCACCTGGCAGGTCGCTTCGTAAATCTTGGGTTGCCGATACGTGAAGACGAAGGCGACTGCGGTCCCGATGATCACGGGGAGGGCCACGAACGGCCAGCGCTTCCGGATCGTCCGCCAGTACGCGCGAAAGTCGATCTTCGAACCGGCATCCAGCCCGACGTCCGTAAGGCTAAGATCTTGGGGCGAATTCACCGGGGAAATTTATCGCAACTGGCCCGAAATTACCAACGCTTGGCCCACTGGCCCCGGTCTTGCTATGGTCGCGCCCTCGTGATGTCGGCCGCGCGAAGATTCGCGCTCGTTTGTCCCAATTACCACCCGCGGACGTGCGGCGTGGGGGACAACTCGATGCGCCTCGCCCAGGAGTTGCTACGGCGTGGGTACGAGGCGGCTATCTTCACCCGCGACCCGGCCGAGCCCAATCCCGAGGCGCCGACCGTACCGGTCATCGGCGTCGGGGGCCGCCTGCCATTGCCGATCGCGGCAAACATCCGCCGCGAGCTGGATCGGTTCGCGCCAACGGACCTCATCATCCAGTACACGCCCCAGATGTTCGACGCGTGGCGCTGGGGCAGCGCCGCGACAGTTGCCCTGGCCTTGGATGCACGCCGCAAGGGCGTCAACGTCACCGTCGTCGCCCACGAGCTGTTTCTGGATTGGAGCCGCCGTCCCGATCTGGCCGTGGGCGCCGCGCTGCTGCGCGTGCAATTCGCCGCGCTCGCCGCGATCGCGCACCGGTTGTTCGTCACCGTCGAGGCGCGGGCCCACCGCGTCGCCGGGTGGCTTCGGGCCACCCACATCAAGTCCGACGTCGGCATCTTCCGCATCGGCGCGAACGCGCTGCCCGTCGCGCGCCGGTCCGGGACGGACGGCCTCCGGCTGGGCACCTTCTCGACGCTGGGGAGCGGCAAGCGGATGGACGTCGTGCTCGAGTGTTTTCGGATCGTCGCCGCGCAGCGCCCCGACGCAACGCTGACGTTGATCGGCGACATCGCGAACTCGGGTCCGGACCGCGTGCGCGAGTTCGAGGCGGCCGTGGCGGCGCACCCCGCGCGCGATCGCATCCGGATCACCGGGAAGCAAGGCCTCTCCGCGATCGCCGAGCAGGTGGCGGGGTTGGACGTCTTCCTGTTCCCGATGGACACGGGCGCGAACACGCGCAGCGGAACCCTTCCGCTCGCGCTGGGCAGCGCGCTGCCCGTCGTGGCGACGCGGGGCGCGGAGACGGACGACCTGTTCGTCGACCGCGAGAACATCGCGTTCGCGGAAGCGCTGGAAGGAAACGCGTTCGCGGCAGCGGCGCTGCAGATTGCCGTCGATCGGACGCTGGCCCAGCGCCTCTCACGCGGCGCCGACGCGCTCTACCGCGAGAGTCTGAGCTGGCAACGCATCACCGATCGCCTGCTCGCCGAGATCTGATCTGGATCAGGCCGCGGCGAGCGCCCTTTCCGCATCCGGCGGCGCGGCGGCTGCGGCGGCTGCGCGCTCGCGCAGCACGGCCACGACCTCGGCGAGGATCGATCCGCAGCCGAGGAAATACAGCGACTGCCAGATGTGATCGAACGCCAGATTTCCAATCAACGCCACGCACGCGTACGAGAGCGCAGCCGCAGCGGCGCCTCGACGCCCGGCGCGCTTCAGGATGCGATATGCCCTGATGAGGGCCACCAGCAGGCCCAGCTTCGTGGCCCAGATGACGAGGAACCCGAACGGGCCCAGCTCGGCGAGGTACCGACCGACCTCGGGCTCGACCTCGATCTTGGTCGGCAGGTGCAGCATCTGACGGGCGTTCTGCTGCGTCCCGGTGCCGTAGCCGAAAGCCGGGTACTGGAACTCCGCCAGAGCCAGCGGCGGGAAGGCCACCACGGCCGTCGCCCAGTAGCGGCTCTGTGTCTCTTCCTCGTTCGAGAAGCGACTCTGCACGCCCACGAACGCCTCCGGGAAGACGACCACGGCGAGTACGCCGGCGGCGACGCCACCCATGACGATCCGGCGCCCGATCCGGGTGAACAGAAGGCCCGTGCTCCACGCCGCGATGATCAGCATTGCAGCTCCCAGCAGGACGGACGCTCGCGCGCCCGACATCGGGACCACCGCGGCCGTCATGCACGTGACCACCAAAGCGAGCTTGCGGAGCTTCGGGTCCTTCGCGTCCAGGCCGAACGACAGGATGAGCACGGGAATCAGGATCGTGAAGTTCGAAAAACCGCTCACGTAGCTGAACGTGGACGCCACGCGACTTCGGCCGGTCGCAGCAACGACCGTCGACGCGATTTCCTCGCCGTCGACGACCGAGTAGATGTTGAGCGCCGAGGTCGACGGCACGGCGAACTGGACCGCGGCAAAGATGGCGATCGCCGCCGCACTGGCGAGCAACGTGTAGATCGCCCGCCGCTTTTCTTTGTCGTTATCCAGGACGTTCGCGATGATGAGGGGCGCCGCCCACCACACCCAGTACGCCCGCATGCCGATCACCCCGAGCAGCGCCGATGTGTGCTCCGGGTTGAACACCTCGATCACCGTCCACACGAACCCGACAATCCAAAATATCGTGAAACCGCGATACAGCCAGCGGTTCACCTCGCTAACGAACCTCGTCGGGCGGAAGCGGATGTAGCCGAATAGCAGCACGGCATCCTTGAAGAAATAGAAGAAGAAGCCCGGAATCTGGGGCAGGTACTTGCGCCCCAGTCCTTCGAAGCAGATCGCGGCGACGAGCGTGAAATACCAGGCGGTCTTCATGGCGTCCGCGCCGCGCCGGAGGCGGCGCCCCTAAACCGGTTCATGCGCTCCTCGAGGATCCGGATCGCCTCCATGACCTCCGGATTCTTCGGGGAGATGCGTGACGCCTCGGCGTACGCCTCACGCGCCGCCGTCGGACGACCCGCCGCTTCGGCCACACGGCCGTACTCCATCCACAGAGACACGTTCCACGACTGCTGTGCGAGCGCGATTCTATATTCGCCGAGGGCCTGGTTCCAGCGCGATAGCTGGGTGGCGACGCGCGCCGCGGCGACGTGCGCTTCCGAGATCGCGCCCTGGGTCTGGAACAACGCCAGCTTGAGGCCCTCGATGGCGCGCGGTGCGGCGTGCCACTTGCGGTAGGTGAGGACCACGTCCATGCGCTTCCGCGCGACCTCGAGATCTCCGGGATATTGCGTCGCGGCTGCGTCGAGCACCGCCAGCGCCTGGTCGGCGGCATGCTCGTCACCCTTCGCGTGGAGTCCCAGCTCCGCCTCGACGACGGCGAGGCGGGGATCGCGAATTCCTTGCGCGCGGGCCTTCGCGAGCGCCGACGCTGCTACCGGATCGTCGCCCGCTTTCAGCGCGAAGCGCGCGCGCGTGATGAGCACCTCGCGCGGCGACACCCCCGCCGCCTCCGCCTGATCCAGGACGCGCACCGCCTGGTCCAGGCGCGAGACGGAAGCGAGAAAGTTCGCGACCTCGATCATGCGATCGCTGTTCATCGCCGCGATCGACGCCAGCTGTTCGGGCTTCGCGCCCGCGGCGAACAGCTCGCCCAGCGCCGGCGCGAGCAAGCGCGGCTGGATGTCCACCGCGGTTCGCCATTCGAGCAGCGCTTGCCGGCGCAGGCCCAGCGACCAGAGGTTGCGCGCGACCTCGACGTGCGTGACGTCGCACGACGGACAGAGCGCGAGCGCCCGGTTGAGCGCGTGGAACCGGGGCGAGGGCCCGCCCATCGGTGATTTGATCGGCTCCGAGCGCGCGTAGGTGAGCGCGTAGAAGTAGTCGGTCGGGTGCACGCGCTGCGCGCGGAGGACGAGATCGCGCGTCACCTCGGGCCGGGCCGCGCGCTTGAGCAACCGGTCGAAATCGTCGTAGCTGCCGTGCGCCACCGACGCCATCCCGACGACCAGGCTGGCGCCGGCCAGCGCGGCGATCGGCCACTTGAACTTCGCGTTCTGCGGGGGCGGCGTCCGCATCCGCCCCAGCAGCGTCCCCAGCACGACCACGAACGGAAGCACGACGCCCGGCGTCTCGAGGCCGAAGTCGAGGCCGCTGTGAACGAGCACGGCGACGAGGCCGGCGATGAGCGCGCTCTCGGCGGCGTCGCGCCGGCCCCGCCGCGCGACGTGCCAGGCGAGCACCCCGAAACCCGCCGCGACGGCGGCGAGAAACACCCAACCGCCGTCGATCAGCCACTGGAGAGGCTCGTTCTCGACAAACGCGAACCGCATCGTCGTCGCGGTGTGCAGGGTGCGATACACCGGGTACACGCGATCGAACGTGCCCCGCCCGATGCCGAGCGGATGCGCGTGAAGCACCCGCCAGCTGTCGCGCCAGAGCTGCAGGCGCGTGTTCTCGCCGAGCGACTCGGAGCTGAATCGCTCGACGACCTGCGCGGAGCCGAACGCGACCGCGGCGAGAACGACGACGCCCAGCAGGAGCGCGCCGAGCGCGAGCGTCGAACGCTGCCGTCCCGGGGACTCGCCACGGGACGCGAGGATGCGCAGGCCCACGAACAGCAGCATCGCGGTGCCCAGCGCGACGATCGCGCCACGCGACAACGTCGCGGCAGCGCCGGCCGCGCAGAAGACCATCCCCAGGCCCCAGCCGACGCGGTTCATCGCGGTGGGCCGCTGAAAAGCGGCCGCGAGGCAGGCGAACGCCGCGATCTCGAGAAACTCGGCGGTGTGGTTCGGGTTCACGAACGGACCCATCAGCAGGCTGTGCCCTCCGGCCCGGAGGGAACCGTAGATCTCCGTGGCCCGCGCGATCCGGTGAGAGATCCCGACGACCACGGCGGCGATCCCGGTCAGCCCGACCACGCGAATCAGCAGATACCGCCGGCTCTGCCCGGAGGCGAGATGGACCGCGACCACGAACGCCACCAGAGCGGCGGCCGCCGTCCCGATGTACGCGCGGGTGGCCGGCGGATCCAGGCTGAGGGGCCAGGCGGTCGGCGGCACCAGCGCGTTGTCCGCCAGCAGGTTGGTTCCGTTCGGGTCCAGCAGGCGCCTCAACCCGAACGGAATCGGGATCGACTGCAGCAGCGGCAGGAGCAAGAACAGGAGCGGCAGCAACACCGCCGCGCTGATGCGGGCGTCGCGCCGCTGCATCCCGATGCCGGTCGCGAACAGCAGCAGGCAGACCAGCGTGCCCGCCTGTAGCCAGAGCAACGTCGGGCGGTGCACGCCTCCGGCCGCCAGCGGCGCCGCGACGATCACCGCGATGCAGAGCCCCACGCCGGCGCGGCTGAGATTCGCGCCCAGGCGCGAGCGGCGCGCGCGCCCGCGGCGCGACGAGCCATGCCCCTGCGGCGTGGGCGCGGCCGGCGCCGCCGCCTCAGAAGACGCGTTCGTCGACGACGAGGACGTCACCAGGAAGAACCTGCACGTTGGGGGAGCGTCCCTCGCTGATGTCGGCGACGGGAAACACGTGGGTCTCGATCTTGCCGGCGACCTCCCGGCGCAGGTTGACCGAGTTCTTCGCGGCAATGCCGGTGAACCCACCCGCGCTGGCGATCGCGTCCACGATCGTCATGTTGGGGTAGTACGAGACCTGGCCCGGTCTCGAAACCTGCCCGAGCACCGAGATCTTCTGGCTGTTGCGTTCCTTGATTGTCACGACGACCTGCGGATCGCGGAGGTATCGATCCTTCAGCCGGGTGACCAGCAGCTGCTGGATCTCGCCGGTCCGCAGGCCGGCGACCACGACCCGGCCCGCGAGCGGGTAGTCGATCGTGCCGTCGGTGGCGACGCGAAACGTCCCGGTGAGATCCCCCTCGCCGTACACGCGAACGTCGAAGGTGTCGTCAATCCCGACGCGGTCCTCGGGCACGCCGACCTCACCCGCCGCGATCGTTCGCTTCGGCTGCGCCGCACAGGCAGCGACGAGGATCAGCGACGAAGCCGCGAGCCAGCGCGAAGCGCGCAGAAACCGCCCAAACATGAACTGCGCAGCTTAGTACGTCACGCCAAGCCGTACAAACATCTGATGCTTCGTGTAGTCGGCTGAGTTGGGATCCGCCGCGCCCGTAAGGTTGGCGTCGTTGAGCAGCAGCGAATATCCAAGCCCGGCGTACATCCAGTTGCGGACGAAGTAATCCAGCGTGGCTCCGACCTGGAAGAAGTTGTCGAGACGCGCCGTGGCGCCGGCGTTGCTCAGCAAGCCCTGGTAGTCCTTGC
>DATMZL010001246.1:0-2168 GCA_035607075.1 Polyangia bacterium | reverse complement strand
ACCCCTCTCCCTAACCCTCTCCCCGCACAGCGGGGAGAGGGGATAAGACGAATGCTCGCTGCGCTTTCACGTTTGCGCTGGTCGTTTGGGTCGGGGGCGGAGGTCGCGACGGTGTTTGCGCGGGGGTTGGCGATCATTTCGGTGATCGCGTGGGTGTCGCTGGGGGCGCAGGTGCAGGTGCTGATCGGGAGCCGGGGCCTCCTACCTGTCGCGGACTTCATGGCGGCGGCGCGCGCGGAGCCGGGCGTGTCGCTCGCCGATCTTCCGACGCTGGCGTGGTGGGTTCACTCGGACGGCGCGCTCACGGCCGGCGTCGTCCTGGGCGTCATCCTGTCGCTGGGCGCGCTGTTCGGCATCGGGCGCCGCGTCTGCTTCGCGCTGTCGACGCTGCTTTACCTCTCGTACGTGACGGTCACGCGCGATTTTCTCTCGTTCCAGTGGGACAACCTGCTGATCGAGTGCGGCTTCCTCGCGGTCTTTCTGCGCACCGACCGCGCCGCGCCCGTCGCCCACTTCGTGTTCCGCTTGGTGCTGTTCAAGCTCTACTTCGAATCCGGCATCGCGAAGTGGGGCTCGCCGCTGCGCGACTGGCACGACGGCAGCGCGATGACGTACTACTACGAGACCGCGCCGCTGCCGACCTGGCTCGCTTGGTACGCGCACCACCTGCCCGTCTGGTGGCACCACTTCGAGAGCCGCGCGACGCTCGTCCTGGAGCTGGTGATCCCGTTCGGCATCTTCGGCCCGCGCAAGGCGCGCCTGTTCGCGTTCGCCGCGTTCACGCTGTTTCAGATCATCAACGCCGCCACCGCCAACTACGGCTTCTTCTGCTACCTGGCGGTGGTGCTGGGCGTGTTCCTGCTCGACGACGCGGATGTCGTCCGCGCGCGCGCCTCGCTCGCCCGCGCCGCGCGCTTCGTGCCGGAAGGCACGCGCCGGCTCACCGCGCGCGCCGCGCAGCTCGCCGGCCGCGTCCCGCGTTTCGCGCCGGCACCACCGTTGTTACCGCCGGCCGTCGGAAAGTGGACCGCCGTCGCCGGCGCAGGCCTCTTCGCCCTGGTGTCCGTCGCCGACGCCAACGTCAACTTCGGCCAGCCCAGCACCGGCCTCGCCTTCGTGAACCCGCTGCTCCAGCTCGACTGGCGGATGCGGCTGGTGAACACGTACCACCTTTTCGCGTCGATCACGCGCGAGCGCATCGAACCCGAATTCCAGACGCTGGCGAACGGCCCCGTCGAGGAACGCCAGGCCGACGACGACGCTTGGACCGCGCAACACTTCCGCCACAAGCCGGGCGACGTCGCCCGCGCGCCCGACTTCGTCGCGCCCCACCAGCCGCGCGTCGACTTCCGGCTGTGGTTCTACGGGCTCAGCTTCCAGCGCCGCGCGCCCCTCTACGTGCACGCGCTGATCGAACGGCTGTGCGAGGAGCCGCAGGTCGTCCAGCCGCTGTTCCGCGCGCCGCTGCCGCCTCATCCAGCAGCGGTCCGCCTCGTGTTCTGGCAGTATCAGTTCACCAGCAGCGCGGAAAAGCGCGCGACGGGCGCCTGGTGGCGTCGGACGCGCCTCGCGACCTTCCCTGCGGTACCCTGCCCGCAAGTTCCTTGAACGCATCGATGACCGCACCGCCCGTAACCGCACGCTCCGCGCGCACCGCCACGGTCGGGACGTTGTTCCTGACGGTGTTCATCGATCTGCTCGGCTTCGGCCTGGTGATCCCGTTCCTCCCCGCCCTGGCGCGCCGGCTGGGCGCGAGCGACTTCGTCGCGACCATGCCCGGCGCCGTCTACTCGGTGATGCAGTTCGTCTTCATCCCGATCTGGGGGCGGCTGTCGGATCGGCTCGGCCGACGGCCCGTCCTGCTCTGGAGCATCGCCGCCACGTCTGTCGGCATGGCGTTCGTGGGCCTGGCGCCGTCCCTGCTGCTGCTGCTGGCGGCGCGCGCGTTCAGCGGGATCGCGACCGCGAACATCGCCGTCGCCCAGGCGTACGTCGCCGACGTGACGCCGCCCGAGCACCGCGCGCGCGGCATGGGAATCATCGGCATCGCGTTCGGGCTCGGGTTCATCCTCGGTCCAGGCATCGGCGGCCAGCTGTCGCAGATCACAGTGCTCGGGCGCGAGGGGACGCTGCCCGCGTTCGTCGCGGCCGGCATGGCCGCCGTCAAT
>DATMZL010001084.1:0-4146 GCA_035607075.1 Polyangia bacterium | reverse complement strand
CGAGGAAGCGGATCGCCGCGAGCACCTCGCCCTCCCCGAGGCGACGCTGATGACGGAGATCTTCTCGTGCCTGTGGGAAGGCGCGCCCGGGCTGATCGGCCAGCGCCTCGAAGACTTCGGCGTCTCCCAGCACGACAAGGTTTCGCCGATGTCCGATCTGGATCTGGGCAAGATCTACGGCCAGGTCGCGAAGGCGCTGGGCAACCGCAAGACGGCGCTGTACGTGCGCCCGGACGGCGGTCCCAGCGAGGTGAACATCGTCGTGCAGGCGCCCCCTGCCCTGGTCGTCGGGCCCGCGCTGGCGGCCGACGCGAAGGGCGCCGAGGTCCGCTTCCAGCTCGGCCGCGGCATCGAGCTGTCGCGTCCCGAATACATCCTGGCCGCGGGCGTACGGCCCAAGCAGTTCACGACCTTGTTCGGGAGCGTGCTGCGCGCGTTCCACCCGCGCCACGCGCGCCGCCGCGCCACCGCGGGCGACGCCGCCGCCGAGCAGGCCGCGCGCTTGAAGAAGAACGTGCCCTACAAAGTGTCGAAGCAGCTGGTCGAGCTGTTCGGCGCGCTGGGCACGACGTCCTGGAGCTCGCTGCGCTGGCGCGCGGTCGTGCACCACGTCGGGAACCGCACCGGCCTGGTGCTGTGCGGCGATCTCCGGACGGCGGCCGCGATCGTCGTCAAGGAGAGCGCCGCGTTCACGAACGGCGACGTGCCGACGCCCGAGGACGTGCGCAAGCTGGCGACCAGCTACGAACCGCTACGCGAGTTGCTGCGGTTCGCCGTCAGCGAGGACCACTTCCTGTTGCGCGAGAAGGTCGGCACGGCGATCGCGAAGAGCGCCGCCAACTAGCTGCTCTTTTTTATCGTCGCCGGGTCGGCTGAGGAAGCGAGAGTGCCCGGAGCGGCATCTTCGTCTCCTCCAAGCGAGCGAGCAGCGTGTTGATGTCGTTCTGGAACGCGACCTCGTCACGGATGTCGCCCTTGGTGAGCGCTCGACGCGCCTCAGCCGCGGTGAGAATTTGCACTTGGGGATCGTTCATAGTCCGCGCCTCGGTTTGCGGAATTCAGCAACGCCCATGCCAGGCCCTAAACGTAATGCCCGAATGCTCGCCCGTCGATCACACAGACGTTCTGCGTACGCGAGATGGCCACAAACCTGACAGGCGCGCTACTGCGTTACGCTGTTGCGCCACAATGTTTCGGTGAGCCACTTCTGGAGATCGGCAGGCCACGGGCTCTCGAATGCAAGCGGGGCGCCGGTCCGCGGGTGAACGAAGCCGAGCCGTGTCGCGTGCAGCGCCATCCGCGGCGGCGCAGGTGAGAATGGCCGCCCGTAACGCGCGTCGCCGATTACAGGCGTTCCGACCTCGGCCATGTGCAAGCGAATCTGGTGCGTGCGTCCGGTCTCGAGCCGGCACGCGACGACCGTCGCGCGATCGCCGAGCCGCTCGCGAATCTCGACGTGCGTGACCGCGCGCCGCCCGGCCACAGGGCGATCGATGACTTTGATGTCGGCGCGAAACGCGCCCGCCACCACGGCCAGGTACGCGCGTTCCAGATCGTGCTCGCGAAAGCGATGCGACAGCTCGCGGTTGGCGTCGGCGGTCTTCGCGAACACCACCAGGCCGCTGGTCTCGAGATCGATCCGATGGACGACGAACACCGGCACCGCACCCGGCCTCCGCTTGAGGAGATCGGCCAGGTTGTTGCGATCGCTCTCCGGCGTCGGTGCGGTCAGCAAGCCCGCCGGCTTCTCGACGACGACGATGTCATCGTCCTCGAACACGACCGTGAACGCCGGCAGCTGCCGCTCGTCGGCGCTGCGCGCCGCCCGCCCCGTCTTCTTGGTGGCGCGCGCCAGCGCCCCGCCCATGACCGCGACCACCTCCTCGCCCGCGTGCATCGGGCGGCTCGCCACCTTGACGCGGCGTCCGTCCACGAACACGCCGCCGATGTCGAGCAGCACGCGCGCCTGCCGCCGCGACAGGTCGGCGACGCGCGCGGCCAGCACCTGATCCAGGCGGCGGCCCACATCGGCGTCGCCGACCTTGAACGCCACGCGGTTAGGGCCGGTCATCGGCGCGCACGGTAGCAGGTCAATGGCCGCGTGAGGAGCCGGCGAGCTTTGCTCGCCGCGCATCATCGCGGGAGGGTTCGGGAACCCTTTAAGGGTTCCCGTCTCAATTGTCCAGGCCGTTGAGGTGCCGCACGACCGAGAGAAGATCTCCCGTGCGATAGAAGTCGACGGCGATGACATTCGGCAGGTGCGATCGCTCGCGCGCACACTCGTCCGCCCGTCGCAGCAGAAAGTGGTAGGCGTTGACGATGGCGGCGTTGGACGGCCTCGGCGTCGGCGGCGTCTCGATCCAGTGGTTGATCTGGAACAACGACCCGGCCGTTCCGCCCCGGTTGACGCCGCACGAGAGCTGCGAGATCTGCCGAAAGCGGTACGGCGTCTCCTGGATGGACGCGAACGCCGGGAACAGCCAGTCGACGCCCGGCTCGCCCGATTCGATGAACGTCACCACGCGCTGGTTGGACGCCGCCATCTGCCCCAGCGTCGGCCACGGCGGCCGCGGCGCGCCGCGGTACACGAGATCGACGAGGCCGCTGGCGGTGAAAGCCGCCGCCAGCTCCTCGGGGGTGACGTAATCCTCGATGACGAGGATGACGACCTCCTCCGGGTGCGCGACGAGAAACTCGCGCATCGTGCGCAGCCAGGGCACCAGCGGCTGCGCGCCGATCTCGCAGAACCCGTGGCAGAGGTAGAGGCCGCGCGGCCCCTCGGGCGGCCCCACCAGCCGCGCGCGCGTGCGCTCGGCCGCCACGACGCCTTCCTTGCCGATCGCCTTCTCCACTTCACGCATGAAGCCGGGTTTGCCGATCTCGGTCTTGATGCGGCCGGAGACCGGAACGCCCGCGTACACGTCGATGAGGAAGGCGCGCACGCCGTCGTGAAGCTGGGCGGCGAGATCTCGCTCCTGCTGCGCGAACATCCAGCCCGCGCGATCCGCCGCCGACATCGCGTTGTGCGTCCCCGCGAACACGACCTGGTCGAGGGGACGGTCGCACAGGCGAGCGTCGCCGTTGCAGCCCTCGACGCGGACGAACGCGGCCTCATGCGGCCGCGTCGCGAGGACGACCACGGCGCCCAGCGCTCCCGCGACGGCCAGCAACGCCAGCGCGCGCCTCGGCCCGAAGCGGTCCTCCGGCACGGCCATCTCGGTAGCGGGCGCGCGAAGCAGCAGCCGGAACAACGCCTGCAGCCCGGCGAACGCCAGCACCGCGCCCGCGACGATCGCGAGCACATCGAGCGCCGGCGCGGGCCGGACGATGAAGCACGCGCCCGCGATCAGGAACAGCGCGCCGCGGGCGACGTGCTGCCACGTGGTGACGGGCCGGCGCAGCCAGGTCCAGGCCGACCGCGCCGTCTCGGGCAGCCACGCCTTCTCCAGCAGCGAATGCGCGGCGGCCGAAAAAATCAGCCCCACGCCGCCGAGACCCAGCGCGAGCCGCCGCAGCCCAAGCGTAAATACGTCGAACACGCCCGCCGCGGCCTGCTGCGCCAGCGGCGATGCGGGGAGCGCGCTCAGCAGCACCCGGACCGCCGGAATCAGCAACAGCAGGATGACCCCGATCAGGGCGAGATCGATCGACGCGCGTCGCAGCGCCCGCGCGCGGCGTGGCGCGAACGCGATCCCGCTGATGAGCAACGCCAGGCCCACGCCCATCCCGATCCCCGCGGCCCAGGCCAGCTTGCGGCCGAGCTGCCACATGTCGACGATGACGCGGCCGGCGTGAGAATCGCCCACGCTGGCGATGGCCGTCGAGATGCGCGGTGGTATCCGGGAGACCAGCGACGGGCTTGCGTTGGCGAGCGCGCCGCGCAAGACCACGCTGACGTCGGGGACCGAGAGAAGCAGGTTGCGGCCACTCTTCGAGAGGGCCGCGGCATGCGCCTGACGCGCGGTAACGCGGACGACGCTGCGAAACGCGTCGGAGGCGACGACGCCCCGCGCGGTCGCCAGCAGCATCGGCCGCACCGCGATCAGATCGGGCTTTTCGCGCAAGACCGCGTTGGTGATCTCGTCGGCGACGTACGCCGAGACGCGGTCGTCGCCCAGGCTGTCGCTGAGCCGGCTGGCGAACGCG
>DATMZL010000941.1:0-7747 GCA_035607075.1 Polyangia bacterium | reverse complement strand
GCAGAGCGCGAGGCTGTGGTAACCGCCCGTCACCACCAGCAGGCGCCCGCGGAATTCGGTCATCGCGGCCCGGATCTGCGCCGACATGAACGCCTCGCGCTGCTGGTCGTGCGGCGTGATCTCCAGGTCCACCGCGCGGATCGCGAGGCAGAGCGTGTGCGCCCGGCGCAGGTAGTCCGCGGGCGACAGCGGTCCGACCTCGAACAGCTCGTCCCAGGCGGCGTCGAAGTCGTCGACGCCGAGCCGCTCGCACAGCTCGTCGACGTACGGGCTGCGGCGCAGCTCGGTGTCGGCGTAACGATTGGCGCGCTTGTCGCCCAGCGTCGCGTGGAAGGGAAGATCGATGAAGCGCGCCGGGACGCCCTGCGCCCGCGCCGTCGTCAGCGCCAACCACTCGGGCGAGTACTCGCAGAACGGGTAATAGGCGCCGCGCCGGGTCCCGTCGGCGGCGCGCGCGTGGCAATAGATCGCGATCGGCAGGCGGTGCGGGAGAAACAGCTCGTCGAGGCGAACGTTGAAGTCCGACGGACCCTCGATCAGAACCGCGGCGGGCGCGACCTCGCGCACCAGCGTGCGAACCGCGTCCGCGGCGGCAGGGCTGTGGTGGCGCACTGGGACGAAGACGACCCGCGCGGCGAGATCGCACAGCCGATCGAGATCCGTGCTCACCACTTACTCGTCTAGAACTTCGCGCGCCTCGTACAGCTCAGGCCAACCCGCGCCCCTGCGTTCCTTCACGACGTGGTTGAAGTAGTGCCGCAGCTTCTTGAGGTCTTCGGCCGAGTCCTTCAGCGCGGACCCGATCATGTTCTTCACGAGGTGCGCCGCCTCGACCTTCCCGTTGCCGTAGTAGTACGCGTGAATGCCGGCCGCGTACCCGACGGAGACGCCCTCGGCCGTGCTCATGACCGTGGACAGCGGCTCCAGCGCCTTGCCGCCGGTTGTCTTTCCCGAACGCAGCTCGTGAAACATCGTGACGAGCAGCTCGGTCTTGTCGGGCGGCAGCGAGACTGGAATGCTGGCGCGACGGAGCATGCGGTCGGTCTCGCGTTGCACCAGGTCGATCTCCAGCCGGATGTCCGCGATGGACGGAACCGTCTCGAAGTTGAACCGCCGCTTCAGCGCCGCGCTCATCTCGTTGACGCCGCGGTCCAGCGTGTTCGCGGTGGCGATGATGTTGAACCCATGGAGCGCGTAGACGTTCGCCGCGTCGTTCTTCAGCTCGGCGATGTGCAGGACGCGATCGCTGAGGACCGACAGCAGACAGTCCTGGATCTCGATCGGGCAGCGCGTGATCTCCTCGAAGCGGACGATCTTGCCCGCCCGCATCCCGGTGTACAGCGGCGCCGCGACAAGCGCGCCTTCGCTGGGCCCCTCGGCGAGCAGGCGCGCGTAGTTCCAGGTGTACTTGATCCCATCCTCGGTCGTGCCGGCGCTGCCCTGGATCGTCAGCGTCGAATCGCCGGAGATCGCGGCGGCGAGCAGCTCGCTGAGGTAGCTCTTCGCCGTGCCCGGCTCGCCGATCAGCATGAGCCCGCGGTTGGTCGCCAGCGCGACGATGCAGCGCTCGACGAAGCTGCGCTTGCCCACAAACTTCGGGGCGATACCGGCGGCCTCGTTGCCGAGGACGAAGTCCAGCACCGCGCGTGGCGACAGCGTCCAGCCCGGCGGCCGGGGCGCGTCGCGCTCCTTCTGCACAAGCTTCGCCAGCTCGGCGGCATACAGGACCTCGGGCGACGGCCGCTGCAGGTTCTCGGCGACCGCCGGCGCTTGGGCGCCGGTCGACTTGCTCGCCGCCGTCTTTGCGTCCTTCTGGGCGTCCTTGGGGCTCACGCTGACTTCCCCTTCGACGCGATGACCGTCAGATCGTGCAGCGTCTCGCTCAGGACGATCGGATCGACGTCGCCGAGCTTGAGCTTCTTGTCGAGGTCGTCGCCGTAGCCGGACGGCCCGCGCAGTCCTTTGACGAAGCAGCAGCCCGTGACGGTCAGCTCCTCGTCGGGTTGGATGTAGCCCATCGATACCGTCCCTTCGTAGCCGACCACCGCGGTGATCGCGGCGGCCGGGAATTGGCGCGAGTGCTCGTCGAAGCAGCCCGCGTCCATCGCCGTTCCGCGCAGCCAGCCCAGCTTCTCCAGCGTGTAGACCAGCGTCGGCGCCGGCAGCTTCACGTTGAAGCGCTCGAGCGACGACTTCTTCTCATCACCCTTGTCGAGGCGGTGAATCGCGCGTCCCAGCTGCGCGAAGGGCGGGATGAGCGCGTAGTCGGCGAAGCGCTGGCCCCACGCCTCGCGCACGCCGTCTTCGAGCTGCAGCGGATGCACGAGGCCGACCTCGCCGCCCGCCGGCAGCGCGTACGCATCATCGTCGACGTTCACGCATTCCTGATCCTCCGTGACCCGGAAGGTCCCGCGCAGCTTCTTGCCGTCGTACGCGCCCCACAGCAGCAGGCGCGCCAGGTGCGTCATCAGCGGATGGCGCAGGACGAGCGTCTGGAAATCCGCCGTCTTCCACCGCCGCCCCGTGACCATCGCCTGTTCGAGGCGATCCGCCTGCAGCTTGGCCACGTCTTTGATCTGCTTCTTGATCGACTTCCATTCGGCGATCGCCGCCGCGGCCTTCGTGGCGTCGTCCTTGGCGCCGGGCTCGGGCAGGTTGTCGCGCAGCTTCGCCTTGTCGTCGTCGTCGCGGACCATCGGCTTCAGCTCGGGCCCCAGCACGAAGTTGAACCGGCGCGCGCCGTAGTCGAAGACGCGCCGCCCGCGCTCGTCGAGATCGAAGTCGGGAACCACGCGGTCTTCCAGCTCCGCGCGCGTCAGCCCCTTGTCCTTCGCGATCGCCTCCATGAACTCGCGCGCCTTGGTCTTCAGGCCCTGGAACTTCAGCTTCTGCGCGATCCCGTTCAGCTGCATCAGCGCCGTGTCCGTGCCGATCGCGCGCAGCACCTCCAGACCGAGGACGGCGCGCTGGTGCTGGCTCTCGCCCGGCCAGGCGCGCACCATCGGCGTCAGCTTCAGGACGGACGCGTCGCCGCCCAGCGCGCCCACCGCCGCCATCGCCCACTTCTCCTTGCTGGGCGCACCCTCGCCCAGCCAGCGCTCGAACAGCTTCCACGCAAACTTGTCGGCGCTGGCGGAATCGGCGTGCTCGCGCAGGCCGGCGACCAGCGCGTGCGGTTTGTCCAGCGTTCCGGTTTGCAGCGCCGCGAAGAGCGCGGCGACCTGCGCGTCGGACAGCCGCCGGCCGTCGACGACGATCGGCGGGAGATCCGCCGGCGCGACCCATTTGGGCGCCGGCGCCTTCGCCTTCTTGTCGGACGCGGCGGCCGCGGCGGCGGCCTTGGCCAGCCAGGGGGGCGTCGTCTTGTCGCCGAACGCCTCGAGCACCACGTCTTTGTGATCGACGACCTCCGCCTGCACGCGTCCGCGCTGCTCCACGGGCAGCGCCTTCACGGCGGCAGCGATCGGCGCGGCGAACCCCTTGCGCTTGAAGGCGAGCAGCTGCTCGATGGCGGCGTCGGCGAGCGCGCCACGGCCCGCCGCGACGGCCGGCAGTCCGGCGATCGCATGCCCGACGTTCGTCTCCAGCCAGGCGCGCGCCGCCTTCGGCGCCTTCGATTGCAGGGCCAGCCGCAGCATCGGTCCGGCCGCCTCGGGCGCCTTGACCGCTTGGAACGCCGTCACGAGATTCTCGGACTCTTCCTTGTTCGTGTTCGCCACGATGCTATCCGCGACGTAGTCCAGCGCGCGCCATTCGTTGTGCGCCAGCCAGCCGGCGATGTGCCGCGGCGTCTTCAGGCGCAGCTGCATGCGGCGGATCTGCCGCTCGACCAGCGCCGGATCGCCGAGGCCGAAGATCACCATCTGCGGCTGGTGGTAGTGATCGTTCCAGTCGTCCTTGCGGTACTGCTCGTCGCGCCAGCCGTCGACGACTGCACTGAGGTCCTGCGACATCCCCAGCGCGGCGGCGACGAGGAACGGCCCCGGCACGGTGTAGAGATCAGCCGGCCAGTTGGACGGTCCCAGCTTTGGCCGGACGCGCGCGCGCAGCTTGTCCGCGTCGGCCTTCGAGAGACCGGGCACGATCCAGCGCCGGAACCCATCGAGGAAGCCGGTGTTGTACTGATATCCCGTGCCATGCACCTTGTCGTCGACAAGAAGCGCGCCGATGTCGTCGAACGACAGCAGGTACTTCAGCATCAGCACGATCTCCGCGCTGATGAAGCGCACGTTCTTCTTGCGGTAGGCGGCGCGAACGTCGTCGGCCGTCACGCGGCCGTCGATCTTCGTCTTCGCCAGCTTCGCCGCCAGATCAGCGCCCTTCGCGTTCTGTTCCAGCGACGTCATCGCCAGGAACCAGTAATGCGCTTCTTCCCGAGACATCACCTCCGGGAGATCGACCGCTGACCAATCCGCGTGCCAGCCATAACTCGTGTAGCGCAGGCGGCGCAGCTTGGCCGCGCAGGCCTCGCGATCGAAGGGCGCCGCCGCGCCGCCCTGCTTGGGCGCCTCGAGCTTCCGCCACGTCGCCATCGCCCACTCCGCCGACGTCAGGTCGATCTGCCTTTCGACCGACATCGAGATGGCGACGGCGGGTGTTTCAGGAACCGGCGCCTCGACCGACACGACCTTGCGTCCGGTCCCCTCGCCCCGCGTAGCGGGGAGAGGGTTAGGGTGAGGGGTCTTCGCCGCCTTCGTCCCCTTCGCCGCCGTCTCGACGTACCCCTTCTTCGTCTTCTCCGCGACCAGCTTGTCGTGGTTCTTCTTCGCCTCCGCCTCCGACCCCCACTCCTTGGTCTGCGTCTGGCCGCTGGTCCCGCGCCGGCCGAAAATGACGGTGGTCGCCTTGCCGTCCAGCGTGATCTTCCAGAACTTGTCCGACGATCCGTCCCGAAATTCGAACTCGCGTGTGCTCATGATTTTTCCTTGGCCGCGAGGACCGCCATATCGAGCAGCGTCTCGCTGATGACGATCGGATCCACGTCGCCGAGCTTGATCCTTAGCTTCTCTTCGAGTCCGTGACCGAAGCCCGACGGTGCGCGCAGCCCGTTTACGAAGCAACACCCGGTCACGGCCACCATGTCTTCCGGTCGGATGTAGCCGTACGACGCGCCTTCGTGATTTACGACCGCGGTCAGCGACGCATCCGGGAACTGGCGCGAGTGCTCGTCGAAGAAACCGTTGTCCATGCCGGCGCCCCGCACCCAGCCGAGCTGCTCCAGTCCGAAAACCAGCGTGGGCGCCGGCAACTTCACGGCGCGCTCGAGCGACGTCTTCGCCTCCTCGCCTTTCTCCAGCCGGTGAACCGCGCGTCCCAGCTGCGGAAACGGCGGCATGATCTTGTAGTCGGCGAAGCGCTGGCCCCAGGCCTCGCGCGCGCCGTCGTCGAGCTGCAGCGCGTGCACCAGTCCGATCGCGGCGTCGGCGCGCAACGCGTACGGTTCGTCGTCGACGTTCACGCACTCCTGGTCCTCGGTGATCCGGAACGTCTCGCGCAGCGTCTTGCCGTCGTACACGCCCCACAGCAGCAAGCGCGCCAGGTGCGTCATCAGCGGGTGGCGCAGCACCAGCGTCTCGAAGTCCGCCGTCTTCCAGCGCCGCCCCGTCACCATCGCCTGCTCGAGGCGGCCCGCCTGCACCTTCGCCACGTCCTTGATCTGCTTCTTGATCACCTTCCACGCGGCGATCGCCTCGGCCGCCTTGGCGGCGTCGTCCTTGGCGCCCGGCTCGGGCAGGTTGTCGCGCAGCTTCGCCTTCTCGTCATCGTCGCGGACCATCGGCTTCAACTCCGGGCCAAACACGAAGTTGAAGCGGCGCGCGCCGAAATCGAAAACGCGGCGGCCGTGCTCATCAAGATCGAAGTCAGGGACCACGCGGTCTTCCAGCTCCGCACGCGAGAGGCCCTTGTCCTTCGCGATCGCCTCCATGAACTCGCGCGCCTTCGTCTTCAAGCCCTGGAACTTCAGCTTCTGCGCGATTCCGTTCAGCTGCATCAGCGCCGTGTCCGTGCCGATCGCGCGTAGCACCTCCAGCCCCAGAACCGCGCGCGGGTGCTGGCTCTCGCCCGGCCACGCGCGCACCATCGGCGTCAGCTTCAGAACCGACGTGTCGTTGCCCAGCGCGCCCAGCGCCGCCATCCCCCACTTCTCCTTGCTGGCCGCGCCCTCGGTGATCCAGCGTTCGAACAGCTTCCACGCGAACTCGTCGGCGCTGGCTGAATCGGCGTGCTTGCGCAGGTCGGCGATCAGCGGGTGCGGCTCGCCGAGCTTGCTCGCCTGCAGCGCCGCCAGGACCGCGGCGACGTGCGGATCGGACAGGCGATGGCCGTCGACCGCGAGCGGCGGAAGATTGCCTGGCGTCACCCAGCTCGGTGCTTTCTGGGTCGCAGCGTCGGCGACGCCCTTGGCCAGCCAGTCGGGCGTGGTCTTCGCGTCGAACGGCTGCAGCACCACGTCTTCGTGATCGACGACCTCGGCCTTCACACGCTTCTGGTGATCCGCGGGCAGCGCCTTCACGGCATCGGCGATCTGCGGACCGAAGCCTTTGCGCTTCCAGTCGCGCAGCTGCGCGATGGCAGCGTCGGCGAGCGGGCCGCGGCCCGCCGCGACACCCGTCAGACCGACGACGGCGAGGCCGATGTTCTGGTCCAACCACTCGCGCGCCGCCTTCGGCGCTTTCGATTGCTGCGAGAGCCGCAGCATGGGCCCGGCCGCCTCGGGAGCCTTCACGACCTTGAAGGCGGCCAGGAGCTTCTCGCAGTCGTCCTTGTTCCGGGCTCCGAGGATGCTGTCCGTGACCAGCTCCAGCGCCCGCCACTCGGTGTGGGCGAGCCAGCCGGCGATGTAGCGCGGCTTGTTGAGGCGAAGGCGCAGGCGGCGCATGTGTTTCTGCACCAGCTCCGGATCGCCCAGCGCGAAGATGATCGCCTGTGGCGCCCGGCCGTAATCGCTGTACTCCTCCCGGTAAGCGTCGTCGGGCCAGCTCTCGACGACAGCGCGCAGCTCGTCGCTCATGCCGAGCGCCGCCGCGATTCCGAACTGGGGAGCGGAGTTCCACCGATCCGGCCATTGGGCGGGCGTGATCTGCGGACGGTGCTGCGCGCGCAGCCTCTCCAGGTCGTCGCCCGGTAGGTTGGGCGCCACCCAGGCGAAATTGAATGGATTGTCCATCCCGAGCCAGCGGACGTTCTTCTCCTCGTCGCCGAGCATCAGCTTCGCGATCTCGCTCGCGGGGAACAAGTTCCGCAGCGGAACGCCAATCTCCGCCGTGATGAAACCGTTCCGCTGGTAGTCGAGCGGCTCGCTGACGTCCTTCGCCGTCACGCTCCCGTCGATCGTCCGCTTGGCGAGCTCCGCCGCCAGCGTTGCCGGGACGGTGTTTTCCTTCACTGACGTCATGGCCAGGAACCAGTAGTGCGCTTCCTCTCGGCTCATCGCCTCGGGAAGCTCGACGCTCGTCCAGTCCGGCCGCCTGCCGCTGTAAGTCTCGATGAACCGAAGGCCGAGCAACTTCGCCGCGCACGCCTCCCGATCGAACGCCGCAGCGGGCCCGCTCTTCTTCGGCGCCGCCGGCTTTCGCCAGGTCGCGAGCGCCCAGTCGGCCCCCGACAGATCGATCCGCCGCTCCGTCGACATCGACACGACAGCCTCCGGCACCGCCGGCACCATCGGCACGGGAACGGCGGCCGCGACAGCCTTCCTTCCGGTCCCCTCGCCCCGCGAGGCGGGGAGAGGGTTAGGGAGAGGGGC
>DATMZL010001679.1:0-4010 GCA_035607075.1 Polyangia bacterium | reverse complement strand
GGCCCACCTGACTGCTCAGCCTGGTGCATGCCAACGATCGTATTCGCCTTTTGGGAGATCGGTCGGAGCCTGCCATGATGGACCGCGATGGCAGAGCCTGGGACTGCGCGCGAACGGGGGGCGGTGGGACACACGCGGTCGATCGGGCTCTCGATCCTCTGGGCGGTCCTCACGCTCGGGATCTACACGTTCATCTGGACCTACAAGACCCAGGATGAGATCAAGCGCTATTCGGGGAACGGTGTCGGCGGCGTCCTCGGCCTCGTGATCTACATCCTGCTCGCGCCCGTCACCTTCTTCGTCGTCCCGTCGGAGGTGCGCTACATGTACGAGGACCTGGACGGCGAGCACAGCCCGGTGAGCGGCATCTACGGGCTCTGGTTCCTACTTCCGTTGATCGGCCACCTGATCTGGTTCATCCAGGTCCAAGGCGCGCTCAATCGCTACTGGCAGTCGAAAGGGGCGCCCGCCCCCTGAACCGGCTGGTTCTGCGTCAGCAGTCCGCGTAGAGCTTCTCGACGAACGCGATGCGTGCGCTCTGCTCGAGCACGAACGCCCCCTCGATCGCGTGGCCGGGTGCGGTCAGATAGCGCTGCGGGTGCGCACGCACCTCGTCGTACCAGTCGACGGTTAGCTCGAGGCGGGCGAAGCAGCGCCGGTTGCCACACTCACAGAGAAAGGGGACGGGAAAGCGCCAGCCGAGCTCCCGAGCCTTCTCGCCGATCCGGTCGTTCGCGCTCCGGAAGACATCTTCCGTCTGCACGGCACCGCGTCCCTTCATCGCTGCCTGGATACCCCGCCTTCCCAATCGAGCCGGTTCGAACCTCGCAAGCGGACAGCCGGCGGCAGAGAATTCTGGCGATGGGGTGAGCGAGGAGCGACTCGGGGCGAACGAGGCCCTCTTCTGTCGGGCCGGTTACGGTCCTAGGCGCGTGGAAGCACGTAGAACGCGACGGCGACGTACAAGCACGCCGCCGCGGCGACCGTGAGCAGGTGGAAAAGCTCGTGGTACCCGAACACCTGCGGACGCGGGTTGGGTCGGCGGCGCGCATAGATGACCGCACCAGCGCTGTAGAGGATCCCGCTGGCGGCGATGAGCAGAATCGCGACCGGGGACAGTCGCAGCAGCTGTGGGAACGCGACGGCTCCGACCCAGCCGAGCACCAGACCGATGGCAGCCGAGAGCCACTTCGGCGCTTGCAACCAGAACAGCTTGAGGAGGATGGCGACGAGCGCACCGCCCCAGACGATCGCCAGGATCGGAATCGCCCAACCCCGCGACATCACGATCAATCCGAACGGCGCGTAGCTGCCGGCGATCAACAGGTAGACGCCGGCGTGGTCGAGGCGCGCGAGCCACGCGCGCACCCGCGGGCGCCATGTCGGTCTGTGGTAGACGGCGCTCACGCCGAAGCAGATGGCGACGCAGCTGGCGAAGATCGCGGCGGCCGTCTGGGCTCTTCCTGGCTGGGCAGTCGCGACCAAGGCCGCGCCGGTTGCGGCAGCAACGTAGAAGCCGATCTCGTGAAAGACCCCGCGGAGTCTCGGCTTCACGAGCGCTTGTGCTGCTTCCACGACTCCCATCGTACGTGTGCAGCAGGCGGACTGGGATCGTCTCGTCACCGCCCGCAGGAGCCGGACGAGATCGTCCTGCTCTAATGCCGTGGCAGTCGAATGAAGGAGAACGACGTGGCTCTGAAAGACGACATCGACGAGATCTTTCGGCGCGAGGTGAAGTCGCTCCCCGCGTACGCGAAGGCGCAGGCCGCGAGCGGCTCCGGCGTCGCGCCGCCGGTGGAGGAGATGAATGAGCTGCTGATGGGCCTGGTCGTCGCCTCGCAGCGCTCGCTCCATCTCCTCGCGAACCGCCTTCAGGGCATGCCGAACGAGTAGAGAGGCGGCTTCGTAAGCAACGGGTTAGCCTGAGACGTCGTGGCCGAGAGCTCGGATCCGGTTGAGGCGCCACCCGCCGACGAGACGGCGGAGCCGGACGAGAACAGGTCGGTAATCGAGCTTCTGGTTCAGCTCGGGCACGAAGTGAGCGTGCTGGCGTTCTGCGAGGCCCAGCTGACCGCCTCGCGGAACATGCCGGAGGTGCGGCGGGCTGCGCGCGACGTCGCAGCCGCGTTCGTCGCTGGGATCGCATTCCTGACCGCCTTCGTGTTCGCGAACGTCGCCGGGATGCTTGCGCTCACGACGGTGCTCCCCGCGTGGCTCGCGGCGCTCGTCCTGACCCTGGCCTGGCTCGGCATCGGCGCGGCGGTGTCGGTCGCGCTCCTGGTACGTGCCGGGCACGTGACCGGGTGGAAGTGGTGGCGCGTCTTCACGGCGGGTCCGGAGGAGAGCCTGAAGGATCTCGAAGGGGCGAGGGCGGACGCCGAGCAGGCCGTCCTCGCGACGCTCGAACGGCTCGCTCCCGCGATCACCGTCGAGATCGCCGCGGCGGCTATGCCCGTCGCGGCCGGTGCGGTGACCGGAGTAGTCGACGTCGGCGGCGACCTGATCGAAGCCTCCGACGACATGGTGGAGGCGATTGCCGAGGACCTTCCCGGAGGGGGCGTCGTCAACCAGATGTGGGACGTCGTACTGATGCCCGGCCGGTTCGGGGTGAGGGTCGCCACGACCGTTCTCAAGCGCGGCGAGCCCGAGTGAAAGTCTGCGGGCAACTACCGATCGAGTGCGCGGGAAGGCCGCGAGGGCGTCGCCTTCGACGTGGCGTAGCTTCAGGGCATGGACATCGAGCTCTTCTCGCACCTCGTCACCTACGCGATGAACACTGCGGCGCTGGCCGTTAGCGCGCTCGCGGTGTACCTGCTGGTGAAGACCGACTGAGGCGGCGGGAGCCGCGGGCGCGAACGTCCGGCGGCGTGCGCGTGACCGGGGGAGACGAACTCAGCGGCGCGGTGCAGCCCGGCCGAGGGCTCGGCTCGGAGCTCTTGCAGGACCCGGTGGTCGCCGAGCGCTTCGAGGCGATCGCCGGGTTCGCCGTCGTGCCAGGGACGCTGAACGTCCGGCTGCCCGGGCCGCTCGCGCGCGACGGGCGCTGGCGTTACGTCGCGGCCGAGGCGATCGCGCCGGACTGGCGCGAGCGGACCGGCCAGACCGGCTACCACCTGCTGGACGTGCTGGTCGCGAGGCGCTACCGGGCGGTTGCGTTCCAGGCCGACGAGCCGGACGGTCCACCTCCGCAGCGCGCTCGGCCTGGCGGACGGCGATCCGATCGAGATCGCGGCGATCGGTAACCCGGGGACGGGCCCGCCGCGACCCGCCCCCGTTTAGCCCCTCTCCCTCGAGAAGTAGATGCGCGCCGGGGGCGGAACCTTCGCCGGGCTTATCCGAGTGCCGGCCGCCGCCGTACGAGCAGGAGGCCTGCGCCCGTGAGCAGGACCGTCAGCGCCGTCGCGCCGAGCGCCCAGCCCCAGACCGGCGTCGTCTCGCCGGCCGGCGTCGAGTGGCTCGCCGGTTTCGTCACCGCGAACGACGTCCGGTCGACCGCGAGCTCGGGCTCGGCCCCGTCGCGGATCACGATCGAGCGGGCGCCGACCGACAGGCGCAGGCGCCAGAGGTACTTGTCGCCCGCCAGCGTGTCGAGGTCGATGCACCGGGCGGTGCCGCGCGCGGTGTTCAGAGCGTGCAGGAACGGCGCCTTGCTGCCGCCGTCGTAGAGCGTGTAGGCCCAGCGGCCATCCGGGCTCATCGCGCGCGAGACCGGCCGGCCGTGCATCTGCTCGCGGTCGCGCGGGTCGACGATCGGCTCGCGCACCAGGCGGCCGGAGCGGACGTCGTACGCGCGCACGGCGTAGCGCGTCGGATCCCTCGGCGAGAGGTACTGGATCAAGAAGAGGCGGTCGCCGGTCGGCGAGACCGCGTCGAAGCTGAAGTCGCCTCGCAGGCGCGCGAGCCGCTGGAGGAGGAAGCTATGCGTGGCAAGCACGGCGAAGGTCGTCTCACGCCGTGGGAACGACACCCGTGGTTCGATCAGCACGAGTACGCGGCCGTCCGCGGAGAGC
>DATMZL010001067.1:0-4591 GCA_035607075.1 Polyangia bacterium | reverse complement strand
CCGACCATCTTGCCGCTGCTCGAGATCGAAGAGCCGACGGTGAAGATGCAGTTCATGTCGAACAACGGCCCCTTCGCCGGGCTGGAGGGGAAGTTCGTCACCTCGCGCAACCTGCGCGATCGGCTGTTCAAAGAGGTGAAGTCGAACGTCGCGCTGCGGGTCGAAGAGACCGCCTCGCCCGACACCTTCGACGTGCTCGGCCGCGGCGAGCTGCACCTGTCGGTGCTCATCGAGACGATGCGGCGCGAAGGCTACGAGCTGATGGTTTCGCAGCCGCAGGTGATCTTCAAGACCGGCGACGGCGGCGAGAAGCTGGAGCCGTACGAGGAGGTCGTCATCGACCTCGACGAGGCCTACTCGGGCGCGATCATCGAGGAGCTCGGGCGCCGCGGCGGTCGGATGCAGGAGATGGGGCCGGCGGGCGAGGGGCGGATGCGCCTCGAGTACCTCTGCCCGGCGCGCGGCCTCATCGGCTATCGCTCGCAGTTCCTGACCGACACGCGCGGCACGGGAATCCTCAACCACAACTTCAAGACGTACGGACCGTTCGCCGGCAACCTGCGCTCGCGCCCGAACGGCGTGCTGATCTCGCAGGATGACGGCGAGACCAACACCTACGGTCTCTTCTACCTGCAGGAGCGCGGGCAGCTGTTCCTGGGGCCGCAGATCAAGGTGTACGCGGGTCAGATCATCGGCCTGCACTCGCGCGACAACGATCTGATCGTCAACCCGTCGAAGGCGAAGAAGCTGACGAACATCCGGACCACCGCCGCCGACGAGAAGCTGTTCCTGACCCCGCCGCGCGTCTTCACCCTCGAGTCGGCGCTCGAGTTCATCAACGACGACGAGCTGGTCGAGGTGACGCCGTCCGCGATCCGCCTGCGCAAGCGCTTCCTCGACCACAACGAACGCAAGCGCCTCGAGAAGCTCCGCGACGCCGCCGCCGGCAATCCCTGGGGCGCCTAGGCGAGACCCTCGGGCCGGAATCGGTCCCCTCGCCCCGCGAAGCGGGGAGAGGGTTAGGGAGAGGGTCTGCGCTAGCGCGCGCCGCGCGCCGGCTTGCCCTTCGCGCCCGCCGCCTCCTTCTCGCACTCCTCGAGCCGTTCGAGATCGCGCTTCGGGATCAGCACGGCCGCGGTTTTGTTGTACCGCGTGAGCTTGATGCGCTCGCCGCCCTGCGACTTCGTCACCAGCGACGAGATGTTCTTGCGCGCTTGCGCTGCCTGGATTCGCCTCATTGTCGTTTCAAGCTTCGACCGACCTTGCGAGTCGTCAAGGCCTGCCGGTCGCGCTTAGAATCGACGCGGTCGGTGGCGAGATCGCGGGAATTTCTGCGCGCCGCGACGTTCCCCGCCGCTAGTCGAGGCGCGGCGATTCGTCGGCCTTTTCGTGCGTGGTGCCGTTGGCGCCGTTGCTGTTCGGCGGCAGCACGATCGAACGCTCGTCGGCGCCGGGCCGGCGCATGTGCGCGTGCCAGCGCATGTACGCGGGCACCAGCGGCAGCGTCAGCAGCATCAGCGCCGCGAAGCCGGCCGTCAGCCCGACGTGGCGCGCGAGCACGCCGAGGTCTCCCGTCACCAGCTGCGCTGACGCCGCCAGCACGATCGACGTCACCAGCCCGCCCCAGTAGTCGATGGGAAATCGCCCGATCCACGTCCGGTCATGCCACCAGATCTCGCCCTTGCGGAAGCGCGCCCAGCCATAGCGCGGGTTCAGCAGAAACCAGAGCAGGTCCCACGCGACGACCCAGACCAGGTACGCCGACACCGTCGCCGCCTCGGCCGGCCAGCTCCACGGCGTGCCGCCCGCGAAGAAGCCGATGTGAAAGCTCCAGAGCGGCAGCGCGAACATCACCAGGTGGTAACCCGTCAGCGGCTTGCCGCGCAGGATCAGCCCGAACAGCCGCGCGCCCGGCGTCGTCACGCGGAACCAGGTCGGCAGCCGCTCCGCCCACCCGTGCTCGCCTTCGATCTCGATCTCCGCCAGCGCGAACAGCAGCGCGTAGCCGTACAGGAACAACACGCGAACGATCAGATCGACGACGGACGGATTCGCGGTCATCGGCGCTCAGCCACCTTCGGTGCGGGACCGACAATCTCCAGCCGGCGCCCGGGCGCTGGTGTTTCGTTTCCGGCGGCATCGACCGCCGTCAGGCTGACGACGTAGCGTCGGTTCGGGGCCAGGTCGAACGCGCCGCCACACATTTGATGGCCAACGTCGATGACATCGTCGAACGGCCGCATCAGATAGCGCGACGTCTGCCCGCCGTCGGTCGCGCGAAGCTCCACCCGAACCAACGCTCCGTCAACCGGGGCGGTGACATTGACGTAAATCGCCGGACCGCAACCGTACCGCTGATTCAGTGAACCGCCGACCCGCGGTCGGGCACGCCAACGAGGCGGGGTGCTATCCGCCGCCGAGCCAGTCGTCCAGGCGAACTCGCTACCGTCCCTGAGCGAAGGTCCTTCGCTGCCATCGTCGGTCTGGATCCGCAAGGTGTAACGGGTGTTCGGTTGCAGCACGCGCGCTGGAACCAACACGTATTGCACGTTCTTGACGCCCATGTTCGTTTCTGCGACCCGAAGTGGGACGCGTTCGGTTTCGGCGCGAAGCTCGAGAGGTCGCATCTCGGCGATTGGAGAATCCAGCAGCAACCCATGGCGGGTCAGGACAATTCGTCCGTTGGTGGGGAGAACCGATGCCGTTGCAGGGAATACGGAGTCGTGGCTTGCCTCGCACTTCGCGTCGCTCGCGCGCGGTGCGAGCGTGCACAGCGCGATCGCGGCGGAGCAGATCAACCCGCGTTTCATGCGGCTCCAGTATGTCGCACGCGGGCCGGGATTGGCTATCATGGGCTCGGATGCGGATGTTGATCACGGTCCTGGTCGCGGGCGGCGTGCTTGGTTGTGCGACGCCGCAGATGACGGCGGTGGATCTGGCGGGGCAGGCGCAGCGCAACATGATCGAGGCGCAGCAGCAGCTCGCCGGCAAGAGGTGATCGTCACCGGCGTCGTGCAGGCCACGACGCTGGCGACGCGCGAACAGGTCGCCATCCGCGGAAGCATGTATTACGCCGCCACGGTGACCACGAACCAGGATCAGATCCCGGTCGTCGTCCTCCAGCCGGGCACGGTCTTCTGCTATTTCGAGCCGATGGACATCGACGACGCGGCGCCCGTGAAACCCGGCGACGCGGTCGCCTTCGATTGCATCGTCGATTCCTTCCGGCCTGGGAATCCGGCGCCGCAGGCGGTGCTGTCGAGCTGCCGCAGCAGTCATTGACAGCGACGCGCGGGTTACTTCTCGGAGTGCAGGCGCGCGTCGCGCCGGTACGACTGCAGCAGCGTGAACAGCGCGGGCGCGCCGCCGATATCGCGCCATTCGTCGACCAGCAGCTGGCCGCACTGCGTGCCGCGCGTGACGGGAACGCAGATGCCCCACATCGTCCAGGGGACGAGGTCCGGTTTGCGCTGGCGCCGCTCGACGTCGGGCAGCTCGAGCGCGGTCAGCACATGTTGCAGGTCGTCCATCTGCGCGCGCGTCAGGTGCCGCCGGTAGATGGTCGGCGTCCGCGGGCGCTCGTCGCCACGGTAGAGCCGGCCGTAGTCCTGGATCTCCGTCATCCCTTCGTCGCTGCCGGCGCCCTGGTAGCGGAACTGGATGATCTCGGTCGCGCGCGCGAGGCCGTTGTCGTAAAGGCCGTCCTCGATCGTCCACGCGAGCACGACGTTCTTGTCCGTCGGGCGGATGGGCGCGGGCGGCGCCGGGTCGAAGCGGGCGCAGCCCGCCAAGCTCAAGAACAGCACAGCCGCAGCAGCGAGCGTTCGCAGCGACATTCGTCGCTACATCATCGCCCGGCAGCGGGCGGCGGCGCAAGCGGCGGCGGCGCAAGCGGAGACCATGTCCGGTACGCGTCGCGCAGCACACCGAACGCTTCCTTTTTGACGCCGTCGTTCGATACGAGTCCCTTGCGATTCCAGCCGTCCTGCACGCCGGGCAGCGGCCGGCGCGGCGAGCGGAAGTCGACGAGGATCCAGGGCGACAGCCCGCGCAGCGACGGGATCTTCTTCAGCATCGCCAGCTGTCGGCGATACACGTCCGCTTGATACTCCTCGGAGAACCGGGTCAGCGCGTCGCCGTGCTGGCCCGCCTTCGCGTCCGCGCCGAACTCGCTGACGACGATCGGCTTGTCGTAGGCCGATCGCCAGGTCAGCGTGTCGCACTTCGCGGGCAGGCCGTCGTACCAGCCGACGTATTCGTTCAACCCCAGCACGTCCAGCGACGCGCCCAGCGGATCGTCCAGCAGATGCGTGCGCGCGTCGACGGCGTGGTGCTCCAGCGCCGCCGTCACCAGGCGCGTGTCGTCGGCGGCGCGCACGTCGTCGACAAGCGTGCGCAGGAAGCGGTTGCGCGCGTCCGACACCGGCGTCTCGTTGCCGACCGACCACAGGATCACCGCCGCGCGGTTGCGATCGCGCGCGAGCTCCTCGGCGAGCTGGGCGCGGGCCGTCGCCAGCGTGGCCGGGTTCGACCAGGCGATCGTCCAGTAGACCGGCAGCTCCGACCAGACCAGCAACCCGAGGCGATCCGC
>DATMZL010001668.1:0-3144 GCA_035607075.1 Polyangia bacterium | reverse complement strand
CCGCGGCTTCAGGGCCGCGTAGACCTCCGCCGCCGCGGCTGTGACGGCCGCAGAGCGCGCGAGCCGCGCGGGCAGATCCAACGCCTGCGCCGCATCCAGGCGGTGGCCGATCACCGCGTTGAGGTCGACCCCCATGGCCGTCCCCGCGGTCAGGCGAGGCGGGCGATCAGCGCGCGCGCCTGCTCGGCCCAGCTGGACGACGTCGGTTCGAGCGCGAGGTAGCGTTCGAGGTGCGCGCGCGCCTGGGCGCGGCCGCCCAGCCGTTCCAGCGCGACGGCGAGGTTGAAGTGCGCGTCCGCGAACTCCGGATCGGACTGCAGCACGCGCCGGAACTCCGCGACCGCCAGCTCGAGGTCGCCGGTCTCCAGCACCAGGTTCGCGAGGTTGAAGCGCGCCTCGGGTTGATCGGGATCCAGCGCCAGGGCCGCCTCGAACGCCTCGCGCGCGGTCGCGGTGTCACCGGCGCGGTAGGCGAGGCCGCCCAGGTTCGTGCGCGCGGCGGCCAGCCCCGGATCCAGCGCCAGCGCCTCGCGGTAGCAGGTCTCGGCGCGCGCGTCTTCGCCGCCCGCAGCCTCGGCGCGCGTCCCCTCCACGAACCAATCGTACGCGCTGCGCGTCGACGTGAAGGTCGCCTTCGGCTTCGCCGGCTCCGGCTTCGCCGGCTCGGGAAGCGGGACCGCGGCCACCGGCGCGCGCGCCTCACCGGCGGCGGGCGGGGGCGTGTAACCCATCTTGTCGGCCAGATCGGCCAGCCCGAAGTCGAACACGCGCTGGCCGTTCGGCTCGAACGCGCTGTCGGCGTCGACGACCACCAGGCGCGTGCCGTCGAACGCGACGCGGAGGCGATCGAGCGGGCGGTCGAGGTGCGGCAGCGACGCGCGCACGCCCGCGATCGCCTTGCGGATCTCCGCCGCCTTGAAGCCGCGGTCGACCAGCTCCTTGGCCGCCTTCACGCTGACAAGGTCCTGGAACGAGTACACCGGCTTTCCGCCGCGCCGGCCCGACGGCCCGACGAAACCGACCTGCGCCCAGTAGCGGAGCTTGCTCTCGGCGATGTCGAGGATCTTCGCCGCGCCGCCGTAGCTATAGGCCGCCTCTTCCATCTCGCCCTTTCCTACGAGAACACCGCCTCGACGTCGATGTCGATGAACACCTTCGCCGCCTGCGAACGAATCGTGACGTGCGTGTTGACGGACTTCGGCGCCGCGCCCGCCACGCGCGCCGCTTCGGCCGCCGCCAGGGCCTCGATGCGCTCACCCGCCGTGGCGTCGGATTCGAGCAGCTCGGCCAGCCGGTGGGCCGTGCCGGCGTCGCACGCGTCGCGCAGCAGCAGATCCAGCGACGGCAGATCGATCGTCAGCATGGTCGAACCGAAGTAGGCGTCGCGGCCGTTGCGCGCGCCGCGCTGGCCCTCGGAGATCACCTCGGCGCGCCCGAGCACCAGCTCCAGCGCCGCGCGCGAGATGCGCTCGCGCACCTCGCGTTCGAAGAGCGCGATGCGCGTCGCGCGCGCCATCGGCCGCCGCGACACGGCCGAACCGGCCGGCGCGTCGGGCGCGGCGGCATCGGGACCGTGTGGGTGCGAACGCTTGCCCTCCGTCATCACGAAGGGCCGATCGTATCAGGAGTCGCGGGTCCTCCGCAAAAACCGTCAGGCGCGGCGCTTGCGCGCAGCAGGCGGCGCGATGCGCTCGACGCCGGCGGCGGTCGTGCGGATCCAGACCTGCGGCGGCAGCTCCACGCGCCGCGGGAGCTTGGCGTACACGTCGCGCGTCCAGTCGTAGTCGCCGGGCTGCGATCGCGGATCGATGACGATGCCGAAGTGGAGGTACTCGTTCGCGGCGATCCGCCGCTCGATGAGGCGCAGGAGATCCCAGGTGGGCCGCTGGTAGTCGGCCAGCTCGCTTCGCTTGCGGTACTGGCGGTAGAAGTGCGGCCGAGCCTTCCAGTAGATCGTCAGCGCGGTGCCGAGCGCGCACGCCTCCGCGTCTTCGGCGAGCTCGCGCAGCGTCTCGACGCCGTCGTCCCAGTTGTAGCGAAGCACGAACCGGTGCCCGCGCTTCGCCTCATCCTCTAGCGCCAGCTCAGCGACGGCGTCCTTCATCCGCACTTCGGTCACCTTCAGGATCCGTTTCTCGATCGGCGCGAACAGGCGGTCGACCCGCTGGTCCAGCTGCTTGCCGACCTCGCCCTCGGGCCGACCGGCTTTGATCAAACGCGCGGCCAGCGCCGTCAGCTCGGCCCGTGGCGCGTCGGCGGGTCCCAGCGTCGGCTTGATCGCCGTCACGACCTGCGCCACAAACCGGGACAGCCAGGCCTTCGACCCTTTCCCGCGCGCCTCTTGTCGCACGCGGGCCTCGATGTCACGACAAAGCTCGTCCTGCCAGGTGGGGGGAAGGGCACGATCGACCAGCTTGCTGACGTTGGCTGTCGGCACGGCGCCGGAGCATCGCCTGGCCCGTCTCTTCCCGCAAATGCGCGTCCCGCCTGTGCTACCGTCGTGGGCATGGCACAGCAGGGGCTCGACCTCGCGAAATATCCCGTGCTGGTGGTCGACGACGAGTCCGACAACCTGGACGCGTTCCGCTTCAACTTCGGCCGCAGCTTCAAGCTGCTGCTGGCGTCGAGCGGCGAGGAAGCGCTGGCGATCGCGCGGTCGGAGGACGTGGCCGCCATCGTCACCGATCAGCGGATGCCCAAGATGACCGGCCTGGATCTGCTGAAGGCGGCGCGCGAGGCCCGCCCCGACGCGGTCGGCATCATCGTCACCGCGTTCACCGACGTCGACGTCCTGATCGAGGCGATCAACCTCGGCCGCATCTACCGCTACGTCACCAAGCCCTGGGACTCGAAGGAGCTGCGCGGCGTGCTCACGCACGCGGTCGAGCGCTTCGCGCTGGTGCGCGAGAACCGCCGCCTCGCGGAGCAGCTGTCGTCCTACGTCGGCATGCTGTCGAACGACGCGCACGGCAAGTTCAACTTCGGCGCCATCGTCGGCGAATCGCCGGCGCTGCGTGACGTGCTGGCGCGGGTTGAGTAGGTGGCGTAGATGTTGTCGACGGTCCTGTTGCGCGGCGAGATCGGCATCGGCAAGGAGATGGTGGCGCGCGCGATCCACATCAATAGCGCGCGCGAGTCGCGTCC
>DATMZL010000882.1:0-4233 GCA_035607075.1 Polyangia bacterium | reverse complement strand
GTGCCGTGCACCCGCCGCTGACCGGCCGCAGCCCGCTGCGCTTCGAGAACGTGCCGCCCGAGGAGGCCGCGCGCGGCGCAGACGTCGCGCTGCTCGCGCTGCCCCACAAGGTCAGCGCGCACCACGCGCCGGCGATCGTCGCGGCCGGCGTGAAGGTGGTGGACATGTCGGGCGACTTTCGCCTGCGCGACGCGGTCGCGTACGAACGCTACTACGGCGCCAAGCACCCCCACCCCGAGCTGCTCGGCAGCTTCGTCTATGGATTGCCCGAGCTGAACCGAGAGGCGATCCGCGCGGCGCGCGCGGTCGCGTCGCCGGGCTGCTTCGCGACGACGATCGAGCTCGCCCTCTTGCCGCTCGCGCGCGCCGGCAAGCTGGCGGGCGCCGGCGTGCACGTCGTCGGCATGACCGGCTCGTCCGGCAGCGGCATCGCGCCGACGGCGGGGACGCACCACCCGGTGCGCGCCGTGAACCTGAAGCCGTACAAGGTGCTCGACCACCAGCACACGCCCGAGATCCTCGAGACGCTGGCGGCGGCGGGCGCGCCCGGCGTCCAGCTGGGCTTCGTTCCGGTGTCGGCGCCGCTTTCGCGCGGCATCCTCGCCACCACTTTCGTCGAGCTGCCGGCCGACACGACCGTCGACGGGGTGGCGGCGCTTTACGCCGACGCCTACGGGCGCGAACCGTTCGTGCGCGTTGTGCGCGATCGGACGCCCGAAGTGGCGGCGGTGGCAGGCAGCAACTACGCCGAGGTCGGCTTCACGCTGGGCGCCGCCGCCGGAGGAACACGGACGCTGGCGATCGTCAGCGCGACCGACAACCTGATCAAGGGCGGCGCCGGGCAAGCGATCCAGAACATGAACCTGATGCTGGGCGTGTCAGAGACAGCGTCGCTGGAGGATTCCGGACCGTGGCCGTAGCCCACCCCGACGGTCAAATATCGCGTCCGATCGACGCGGTGATCAAGCTGGGGGGCGACGTGCTCGAAGGTGACGCGCTGTTGGCTGCGGCTGCGGAGATCGCGCGCGCGCGCGCCGGGCGGCGCCTGCTGGTCGTGCACGGCGGCGGCCCGCAGGCCACCGCGCTGGCGCGGCGGCTGGGGATCGAGCCGCACGTCGTCGGCGGCCGCCGCATCACCGACGATCCGATGCTGGCGGTCGTGAAGCGGGTGATCTCTGGGCTCAACGTCGATCTGGTGGCGGCGCTGCGCGCGGTCGGCGTGCCGGCGTTCGGCGTGTCGGGCGCGAGCGGCGTGATCCGCGCCCATCGAAGGCCGCCGCGCGTCGTCACAGGCGCGGGCGACACACCGATCGACTTCGGCCTGGTGGGCGACATCGACGGGTTCGACGTCGATCTGCTGGACGCGCTGGACGCCCGCGACGCGCTGCCGGTGATCGCCTGTCTGGGCGCCGACGCGAGCGGCATGGTGCTGAACATCAACGCCGACGTGGTCGCCAGCCAGCTCGCGGGCGCGGTGCGCGCGGGCGCGCTGGTCGCGTGTACGGCGGTGGGCGGCGTCCGCCGCGACAAGGACGATCCGGCGACGCGGCTGCCGCGCTTGACGATCGCGGAGGCGAAGGCCGCGATCGCCGACGGCACCGTGCAAGGGGGCATGATCCCGAAGCTGGAGGAGGCGTTCGCGCCGCTCGAAGCGGGCGTCGGCGCGGTGCACATCGTCGCGCCGACCGAGATCGCGACGTCGCTGCTGGAACCGGGCAGCGTCGGCACCCTGCTCGTGCCGTAGTAGACGATCGCTGGAATTTTGGCGCTGGAATTTCGGCGCTGGAATTTTGGCGCTGGAATTTTGGCGGTCGGCGCCGTCTCGGCGTCTAATCCGCACCATGGGGCTCAGGGCCCACCTTCGCAACAAGCTGGTCGCGGGACTGCTGGCGGCGATCCCCGTCGCCGTCACGATCTTCATCGTCTGGTACGTCGACAGCAAGGCGCGCGATCTGCTGCACGTGCGGACGCCGTTCGTCGGCATCGTGCTCGCGCTCGCATTCATTTATGCGCTGGGCGTGTTCGTCACCAGCGTCGTCGGCCAGTTCGTGCTGCATCTGTTCGACGGCGTCGTCCGCCGCGTGCCTGGGCTGCGCGATCTCTATCGTTCTTGGAAGCAGGTGGCGCTGGCGGACACGCAGGTCGGGATCTTCGCGCACGTCGTGCTGGTGCCGGACGACGCGGGCCGCGGCATCGTCCTCGGTTTCACCAGCGGCCATTCGATCGAAGGCGATCCGGGCTTGTCGTGCGTGTTCGTCCCGGGCTCGCCCAACCCGACCACCGGCAAGCTGCACTTCGTCCCCACCACGCGCTGCATCCGCCTGGAGATGAGCCCGCAGGAGGCGCTGAAGCTGCTCATCTCGGGCGGCAACTACGTCCCTGCCGCCGTCGGTAAGGGCACGATCGGCCGCTACCCGATGCCCGGCCAGTGGTGACGGGCGCGACTTAGCGATACTTCAGCACGACGATCTCCGCCGCCGGGCGCGCCTTCATCGGCGACAGCGCGATCGTGTTCGATGTTTCGTGGCGAACGTTGCGCTTGCCGTCGAGAAACGCCGCCAGCGGTTCCAGCTCCTTGATGGTGACCGCCTCGGTCTTGTAGTGCATCGGGATGACCATGATGCGCGGCCGCAGTTGCTCGACCACGCGCGTGGCCGCGAGGCCGTCGATCGTGAACCTCCCGCCCACCGGGACCAGCAGCACGTCGACCGCGCCGATCGCGGTCAGCTGATCGTCGTTGAGCACGTGCCCGAGATCGCCGAGGTGCGCGATGCGGACGCCGCCCACCTCGAAGATGAAGACGGTGTCGAGGCCGCGCGCCGCCCCGCGCTGATCGTCGTGGTAGACGCCGACGCTGCGGATCGAGACGTCCTTCACCTTCTCGTCGACGCGCGCCCAGCCCTTCTTGTCGGCGGTCAGGCCGCGGATCACGCGCGGTTTGCCGACGACGAAGCCGACGTTGTTGTGGTCGGCGTGCTCGTGGCTGATGGTGACGATGTCCGCCTTGAACCCCTGCGGGACCTCGTAGCCGATCCCTTTCGAGAACGGGTCCATGAGGATGCGCGTCCCGGCGGCGGTCTCCAGCAGGAAGCAGGCCTGGCCGTACCAGGTCAGCTTGCCTGCCGGAGCGGCGGCGCGCGCGGGCGCCGGCAGAGCCAGCAGCATGGCGCACAGCGCGGTGCGCAGGAGGAGGGGGCGCATGGCGCGGCATGATAGCGCCGCTGCCGTGCCCGCGCGGTATGGTTCTCGGCAGACAGATGTCGGAGCAGCAGAGCCCGCCCGGCGACGAGCCGCAACCCTTGAGCCTGCGCGACGCCGAGGTGGCGCCGCCGCGCAAGACGCTGGCCGAGATCCTGGATGGGCTTCCGACGGAGCCGGGCGTCTACATCATGAAGGACGGGCGCGGCAAGCCGATCTACGTCGGCAAGGCGGCAGTGCTGCGCAACCGCGTCCGGCAGTACTTCCAGCCGAACACCGGCGACATCCGCGACTTCGTCCCGCTGCTGGAGGGGATCGTCGCCGACATCGAAACCGTCGTCACGACGAACGAGAAGGAAGCGCTGCTGCTGGAGAACACGCTGATCAAGCGCTACCAGCCGCGCTTCAACGTCAATCTCAAGGACGACAAGAATTACCTCGTGCTCCGGCTGGACCCGAAGGCGGAGTGGCCGCGCCTGGAGGTTGTGCGGCGGCTGGGCGACGACGGCGCGCACTACTTCGGTCCGTACCATTCGGCGACGTCGTGCCGCGAGGCGCTGCGGGTGGTGAACCGGCACTTCCAGCTGCGCACCTGCACCGATCACGTGCTGCACAACCGCCGCCGCCCGTGCCTGCAGTACCAGATCAAGCGTTGCCCGGCGCCGTGCGTGCTGCCGGTGCCGCCCGCGCAGTACGACGATCAGGTGCGGGACGTGCGTCTGTTTATCGAGGGCAAGAGCGACGAGCTGCTGGACCGGCTGTCAGCGCGCATGAAGGATGCCGCGGGGCGCACCGAGTTCGAGCTGGCGGCGGAGATCCGCGATCAGATCCGCGCGCTGGAGGTGACGCTGGAGGAGCAGCGGGTCGTGTCGGCCGACTTCGTCGACCAGGACGTCGTCGGCTACCACCGCGACGGCATCGCGCTGGAGATCGTCGTGATGTCGATCCGCGCGGGCAAGCTGTCGGGCAACCGCGCCTTCTCGTTCTCGGGCCAGGAATTCCCCGACGCGGAGCTGATCTCGTCGTTCGTGGGCC
>DATMZL010000891.1:0-13224 GCA_035607075.1 Polyangia bacterium | reverse complement strand
GGCGAGCAAAGCTCGCCGACTCCCCACGCGTTCGTCGCCCTGCTCGCGCTCGTCGGTGCCGGCGTCGCCGTGGTCGCGCGGCCCGCCGCCGCGGCCGTCGACGAAGACGTGATGATGACGGCGCCGGTATCGCCCCGCCTGTGGAACGTCGAGCTCCGCTTCGGCCCCTACCGGCCCGACGTCGATGGCGAGTTCGCCGCCCGCGGGCAAAGCGCCCGGCCCTACGAACAGATCTTCTCGTCGTCGCGACACCTCATGATGCAGCTCGAGATCGATCGGCAGCTCTCGCATCGCGCCGGCACCTGGGCGGCCGGCGTCAGCCTCGGTTACTTCAACGTCACGGCCGCGGCGCTTTCGGAGGATCTGCAATCGCGCGGCGGTGACCAGACGGGCCTCCGCCTGATCCCGCTGTCGGCGGTGGCTGTCTATCGCGCGGACACGCTGCGCGAGCGCTGGGGATCGCCGCTGGTCCCGTACGTGAAAGCGGGGCTCGACTGCACGCTCTTGCGGATCAGCGATACGTCGCAGGGGAACGTGAACGGGCGGACGCTGGGCTGGCACGCCGCGGCCGGCGTCACCCTCGACCTGTCGCCCCTCGATCCGGAGGCGGCCACCGAGATGGACCGCGAATCGGGCGTCAACCAGACCGCGCTGTTCTTCGAGGTCGCCCGCTACGCGCTCGACGGCTTCGGATCGGACAGCGCGCTGCACGTCGGCGACACGACGTGGTTCGCCGGGCTCATGCTCGAGCTCTGACGCGCGCCCGCGAGTTCGCAGATCGCGGCGCTTCAATTTAGTCGGGAACCCTCGAAGGGTTCCCGAACCCTCCCGCGATGGTACGCGTCGAGCAAAGCTCGACGGCTCCCCACGCGTCAATATAAGCTGCGCCGATGTTCGCGGCCGCGGTGCTCGCCTCGCTGTTAGCGCAAGCCGAACAGGCTCCCGCGCCGGCGCCGCCCGCCGAGGCTTCAGCACCCGCGACGACAGCGACGCCCGCACCGGCGGCGACGCCCGCACCGACACCCGCCGCCCCGCCGCCGGCACCCTCGCCCGTCGTCGCGGAACCGGCGCCGGCGCCCGCCAACAGCGCTTCGGTGCACGTCCGCTACGCGTATCGAATCGACAGCGGCGGCGACAGCGTCGTCCCCGCCTCCGGCCTGTCGCTGGGCGGCGAGTTCGAGCGGCGCGTCCACGGCTTCGCCAGCGGCATCGAGATCGGCGTGGCGGCGAACTTCTTCTACGATCGCTTCTCGAAGGACGTCATCGCGACCTCGATCGATCCGGTGACGGGATCGACGGACATGACGATCGTGACGCGGACGCTGTCGCAGACGAGCTTCGCCGCCATGGAAACTACCGCGTGGCGCTACGCCGACATGCGTTTCTTCCTGGGGATCGGCGGCGGCTTGACGGTCGGCTACTTCGGCAGCGTGGAGGCCATGTCGAGCAGCCACACGGATCTGCTGCCCATCGCGCGCGGCGTCTTCGGCTTCGACTTCGCGGTCGCGCCCCGCACCGCCGCCATCCTGCGCGTCGATTACACGCACACCTTCAACCGCGATTCCTTCTCGGTCGACGCGACAGGCGCGCAGCACCCGCTGTTCGGCGATCTCTTCGACGCCGGCATCGGCTTCCTCGTCCGCTTTTGAGCATGGGCCGCCGGAGCACCGCAGTCGCCTTGCTCGTCCTGCCGGCCGTCGGTCTCGCCGCGCTGAATCTCGCCATCGTCGCCAGCGCCGCCGCGCGGCCGGGGCCAGCCGGCCTGGGCGCGCCCCACCACTACGCCCTCCGGCAAGCGGTCGCGGCCGTGGTCGGCGGCGCGCTCGGCTGGGTGGTGGTGCGCGTCGGCATCGAACGCTTGCTGCGCCTCGCCCCGACGCTGTTCGTGCTGGCGCTGCTCGTGACGGTGGCGGTGTTCGTTCCGGGCGTGGGCGTGCGCGCCGCGGGCGCGAGCCGCTGGCTCCGGCTCGGCCCCCTGTCGGGCAGTCCCGCGCCGTTCCTGATCGCGGCCAGCGGTATCTTGATGGCAGCGTGGAGCGGGGGCCCCGACCGCGCGCGCCGCCGGTTCGAGTCGCGCGCGTTCGCGCTCGCCCTGGCGCTGCTGGCAGTGCTGGTGCTGGTCGCGCAGCCGGACTTTTCGGCGGCCGCCGTCGCGCTGTGCGTGACGTTCGCGGCGCTCGCGGGCAGCGGCGTCGCCGGACGCCGCCTCGCCCCGGCGGTGGCGGTGCTGCTGGTGGGGCTGGCGGTCGGCGCCTCGCGCGTCGGGTACGTGGGCGGTCGCATCCACGGTTTTCTTTCGCCGGAGAGCGACCGGCGCGGCCGCGGCTTCGAGGTCCTCGAGCTCGCACGCGCCAAGGCGAACGGCGCCGCCGGTGCGGCCGGCCTCGGACACGGCGCCGCGCGCCGCCACCTGTCCTCGCCCGCGAGCGACTACGCGTTCGCGATCGTCAACGAAGAGCTCGGCCGTCCGGGCGCGTGGGCGGTGGTCGCGGCGTGGGCGGCGATCGCGGCGGGCGCGGCGCTCGCGACACGCTCTGCCGCGGACGACGGACGCCGGCGCGGCCTCGCAGCGGCGTGCACGGCGGCGATGCTGACGCCCGCCGCGCTGCACATCGCCGTCTGCCGGGGCTGGACGCCGATCGTCGGCGTGACGATGCCGTTTCTCTCGTATGACCCCGCGCTGCTCGCCGCATCGGGCGGCGAGGTCGGCATCCTGGTGGCGATCGCGCTGGCCGCGCCCGCGCCGCCCTCGCCGCCGGCGATCACGCCGAACGGATCCGTCGCGTGAAGTCGATCCTCGATCTCCGGTTCGTCGTCATCTCGGGCAAGGGCGGCGTCGGCCGCACGACGGTCGCCGCGACGCTCGCCCGCGTCGCCGCCGCGGCGGGAAAGCGTGTGTTGCTCGCCGAGGCGGCCGCGAACGATCGGCTCGGGCGCATGTTCGGACAGAGCGAGCCGCTCGGACCCGCGATCACCACGCTGGCGCCGGGCATCGACGGCGTCAACATCACGCCCCAAAGCTCGATCCACGAGTACGGCGTCAAGGTCCTCCGCTCCGAGCTGGTGACGCGCGCCGTTTTCGACAACCGTGCCGTGCGCGGTTTGCTGGGCGCAATCCCCGGGCTGGATGCGTACGCGCTGCTGGGGAAGGCCTGGTTTCACACGACCGAGATGCACGACGGGCGGCCGCGCTACGACCTGGTCGTCTTCGACGGACCCGCGAGCGGTCACGCCGCGCTGATGCTGCGCATTCCGCAAGCGATCCTGAACGTGATGCCGAAGGGCCCGCTCGCGGGCGACGCGCGCGCGATCCGGGAGCTGCTCGAGGATCCGGCGCGCGCGGCGCTTGTCATCGTGACGCTGGCCGAGGACCTGCCGGCGCGCGAGACGCTCGAGCTCGCGGCGCAGGCGCGGGGGCCCTTGGCCGTGCCGCTCGGCCCGGTCATCGTCAATGCCGTGCCGACGGACGCCCTTTCCGCGCCAGCGGTCGACTCCGTGCTGGCGGCAATGCAGCAGCGCGGCGAGAACGCCGCGCCGTTACAGGCGACCCTGCGAATGGCAGCAGGGGTGCGGGCCCACCGGGCCGCCGCGGACCGCGTTCTGGATGGCCTCAAGCGCGATCTCGGGCTGCCGATGATCACGCTGCCGCGCCTACCCACAGCCGAGATCGGCCCCGCGATCATCGCGGAGCTGACACCGCACCTTGCGGATCAAATCCGATAGCCGGTCGCACAGCCGGTCGCTTAATTGCGAGGGCAGTTTGCGACCGGTATCGTGGCTTCGGCATTGAACCTTGTTCCTTTCCGCTGCCGCTCTCGCCGCCGCTCTCGTCCTGGGGGAGGTGGCCCCCCAGGATCAACCGCGTCAGGTCCCTCACCTCGCGGCCGTTCACACGTCTCGTCCGCCGCTGATCGACGGCCGGCTCGACGACCCGGTTTGGCAAGCAGCGCCCGGGTCTGACGCCTTCACGCAACAGTACCCGTTCGACGGCAGCAAGCCGTCGGAACGGACGCTGCTGCGCGTGCTCTACGACGAGGACGCGATCTACATCGGCTTCGACTGCGATCAGATCAACACGCCGATCGTCGAGAAGCTCACCCGACGCGACCGTGACTCCGAGAGCGAGTGGGTCTGGGTCCACATCGACTCGCGCAACGAAGGCAAGACCGCCTACATGTTCGCGATCAACGTCTCGGGAACGATCGCCGACGGTCAGATCATCGATCAGACGACCTTCTCGTGGGAGTGGGACGAAAACTGGGAAGGAAGGACGGCCCACCGACCGGGCGGCTGGACGGCGGAGATCAAGATTCCGATCCGCGTGCTGCGCTTCGACGGCAGCTTGCCTGTCCAGACCTGGGGCTTCCAGGCCGGGCGCTTCATCGCCGAACGGCAGGAGACGCTTCTGTGGGCGTACTTCCCGCGCGACGTCGCAACGCCGCTCGCGTACCTCGGACGCCTGGAAGACATGCGCGGCCTCAAGGGCGGCGGCGCGCTCGAGCTGGTTCCGTTCGGCGTCGGCTATGCGCGCCGCCAGGATGCCGTCGAGGGGGTGATGGCGGGCAACGGATACAAGCTCGCGGGATCGGCCGGGCTCAACCTGAAGTGGCACCTCGCCAACGACGTCACGCTGGACGCCGCGTTCAATCCCGACTTCGCGCAAGTGGAAGCCGATCAGGTGATCCTGAACCTCACCAACTTCGAGACGTTCCTGCCCGAGAAGCGGCCGTTCTTTCTCGAAGGCATCGACGCGTTCTCGTTCCCGTTGCAGGTGTTCTATTCGCGCCGCATCGGCGCCGCGCCGATCGCGCCCACCATGGGCGGCGAGCAGCTCGTGGATGTCCCGTCACCGGCGACGATCTACGGCGCCGGCAAGGTGGTCGGGCGCCTGGGACCCGCCTGGTCGCTGGGCGCGCTCAGCGCCATCACGGCCGAGAACCGGGTGAGCGTCATCGTCGATCCGATGACGCGCTCGACGGTCAGCCGCGTCGCGGCCCCGACCACAGCGTTCAATGTCCTGCGCCTGAAGCGCGAGCTGGGCGGCGCCGGACATATCGGCATCATCGGCACCGGATCGACGACCTTCGACGACGCGGGCGCTTTTCGTGATGCGTATCTGGGCGGGCTCGACGGGCGCTGGCGATCTCAGTCGGCGGACTACGTCGTCAGCGGCGCGTTCGTCCAGTCGTACATACACGGCGGGCCGCAGGTTCAACAGCTGGACGGGACGGTGATCGGCGCGGGCGCGACGTCTCCCGGCGGCTGGTTCCGCGTCGCGAAGGAAGGCGGCAAGCACCTTCTCTGGAGCGCCGAATACACGGGCGCCGGTCGCACGCTCGACTACAACGACGTTGGCTACATGGCGCGCCAGAACCTCCACTTATTGAAGGCGTCGCTCGGTTGGCGAGATCTGGATCCGGGCAAATACACGCTCGAGCGCGCGGCCGCGTTCGAGGTGACGGAGACCCGGAACCTGTCGGGCCTCGATCTGGGTCAGGTCTACGAGCTGAACGGGCGGCTGCGGTTGCGCAACTTCTCGTCGGTCATGCTGGCCGCCGACTTCGCGCCGGCGCGCTTCGACGACCGCGAGGTGGGCGACGGCACCGCGCTCGAGCGCGCGCACTACCTCGGCGGGCGCTTCGAGCTGGCCACCGATCCGCGCGGTCTGCTTTACGCGACGCTGGCGAACCAGACGCAGATCATCGGCGCGGGCACCTACGCGACCAGCGCGCAGGGCAGCGTGACCGTTCACGCGCTCCGCCAGCTGGACATCGAGCTGCTCCCGCAGCTGACCTGGTCGGCGGGCGAGTACCGCTTCGCGCACCAGTCTGTCCTCTCCAACACGGACCCGCTCTATTTCGGCAAGCTGACCGCCAACAGCGTCAGCGCCACGTTGCGGGCGTCGTACACGTTCACACCGCAGCTCACGTTGCAGGCGTACGGCCAGGCGTTCCTCGCGATCGGCCACTTCGACGACCTCCGCCAGATCGCTCGGCCGCCAATGGGGAGTCCGCCCATCAATGTCCACCTGTCGGATCTGGCGGCCGCGCCACAGGCCACGCCGGTGGCACCCGCAACGATGATTCCGCCAGCCGACTTCAAGGACGCAGCGATCAACGTCAACGTCGTGTTCCGCTGGGAGTACCGGCTCGGATCGACGATTTACTTCGTCTACTCGCACTCGCAGATCCCGACCGTCCCCGTACCGACGATGGGCTTCCCGAGCCCGACGACGCTGGACCCAAACACATTCCGCCACGGCGGCACGTCCGACGTCTTCCTGCTGAAGTTCTCGTCCTGGTGGGCGAGCTAACCGCCCGCGCGCGCTACGCAGCCGACAGCAACGGGACGATCGGGCCGTCGGGGTGCGCCGGATTCGTGATGACCTCGCCGGTGGAAGGCACGACGACGAGGTCCAGCGACTCGAGCTGCACGGCGCCGAGTAACGGCGTGGTGCCGCGCGGGAGCACAATCGCCTCGCCAACCATGCCTCGGCCGACCACCTCGATCCAGAGCGGCCCCACGTAACGTATCGGGATGACGCGACCGTCGGCGACGCGAGCGGTATCGTGACGAACGGTGGGAGCGCCGAGCGCATCCGCGATGTCCTCGGGGATCGCCGTTGAGATCGCGCCTGTGTCTGCGAGCGCCTCGATCTCGGTACTTCGGATGTCCTCCTGTGGAAGAAGGCCGATGTCGGCGCTCTGCCTGTCGTACATGTTCGTGATCTTCACCTTTGTCATGACTAACCCCATGCGCGGGTATCGGCGCGACCCGCAGTTCCGTTGCTTAGGATAGCACCGTCAGGGATGCGCGATGACGACCAGGGTCTCGGCGCGGCGGAGGACACAGGCGAGCGCGCGCTCGAGCGTTTCGGGATCGAGCGCGGCGAAGCTCTCGTCGAGGACGCGGACGTCGAGGGGCTGCAGCAGCGCGCGCGCGATGTAGAGGCGGCTGCGCTCGCCGTGTGACAGCTGCCAGCCACTCTCGCCCACCAGCTGCTCGAGGCCCGACGGCATGCGCGCCAGCAGCGGCCCGAGATCCAGCTCGCGCACGATCTCCTCGGCCTCGGCGACGTCCTCGCGTCGTGGCGGCCACGCGCGACCCAGCAACAGATTGAAGAGGAACGTCTGCGAGAAGACGTGGTTCTCGTGGAACTGCGGCGCGGCGCCGACGCGCCCGCGCCAGCGCGCGAGGCCCAGCGCGCCCTGCTCCACGCCGGCGAGCGCCAGCCGGCCGGTGTCGGGAACGCGGAGGCCGACGAGCAGCGCGGCCAGCGTCGACTTGCCGCCCCCGGACGGCCCCTCGAGGAGGACGCGCTCCCCGCGGTGGATGTCCAGCGCGCAGTCCGCCAGCACGGGCTCGGCGCGCCCCGGGTACGTGAAGGCGAGATCGCGCGCGCTGATCAGCGGCTCGTTCGTCGCGGCGCCCGCTGCGGCCGGCGCGGGCGCGGGCAACGGCGTCGGCGCGCCCGCTCCCGCGAACATCGCCGCCACCTGGCGCCAGGCGATCGCGGCTGAGCCGAGCGCGGGAAATGCCTGCGCCAGCTTGCGTAGCGCGCCGTAGACAAGCAGCGTACCGCCCAGGCTGGTCGCGAACGCGCCCGGGCGGACGCCCGCGGTTGCGAGCCATGGACCGAGCGCCACGACCGCGGCGATCAACCAACCGCGCGGCACGACGATCGCGAGCACGGCCACGGCGCGATCGAGAGCGCTCCCCGTGCGGGCGTAGCGGGCCAGCGCGGCTTCCTGTTCGACGTGGCGGCGCGCCGCCGGCTGCTGCGCCACCAGCGTCCGCTGCCCGACCATCCGCTCGACGAGATCGTGCGTCAGCGAGATGCGCTCGCCCGACCAGCGCGCGAGCGCTCGCTGAACGTGCGCGGCGAGGATGATCGCGACCGCGCACCAGGCCGCGAGCAGCGGAAGTTGCCAGGCCGCCGCGATGCCGAGCCCGAGGATCACCGCGCCCGTGACGAGCTCGAACACGCCCGCCGCCGCCATCAGGCCGCCGCCGAGCGCCAGCGACTCCAGCGCCTCGGTCTCCACCACCCGGCCCAGGAGCTGCCCGATCCCCTCGGCGCGCGTCGATTCGGTGTCCAGCGCGAGCAGGCCGTGCAGCAAGCGCTCGCGCAGGACGGCGCCGCCGTCGATCGCCAGCCGGCCCGCCGCCCACGACGACGCCAGCCGGACGCCCACCAGCGCCGCGATGATCGCGGCGATAATCCCGAGCGATCCGCCGGCGACGTCCGCGGCGACCGCGCGCGCGCCGACGATGGCCCACAGCCCGGCGACAAGCGCCAGCTGCGCCAGATACCCGACGACGGACGCCGCCGCGCGCCCGCCGGCGCCTGTGTCGCGCAGCGCCGACCACATCGATCGCCGGGCGGGCCGCAGCCGCTCGCCCTCGGCCACACGCTCGGCGCCGAGCGACGCGCGCAACAGCGCCGCGGCGATATCGTCTCCGCGCGGACCTTCGATACCAGCCCGCTCGACCGTCGCCGCGATCCCGGGGCGCGCTTCGATCTCGGCGGGCGCGCGCAGGTACGCGCACAACGCCGCCGCATCGCACGCGACAGGCTCGCCGTCGCGACCGACGACGTGGACGCGATCGCTGTCCGCGGAGACGACGCCCAGCAGCGCGCCCGCGCCGCCCCCCACGCGCACGACTGCCGGCGCGCAGGCGAGCGCCCGGGCGCTCGGCGCGGGCGCGACGTCGGCGTAGGTCCACTCGAAGCGCTCGGCCGGACCCAGCGCGACGATGCGCGCCGCGTCCGCGACCCGCGCCGTCAGATCGTCGCGCCGATCGAGCGGCCACAAGCAGCTCTCGATCGCGGGCGGCGGCGCGTCTGTCATCGCTGACCCTCGTTCAGTCTTCCGTGCTCGAGCCGGATCCGACGCCACGCCGCTGCCGCCCACGACGTCGCGCGGACCCGCCGCTCGGCCTCGAGCAGCGCCGCATAGCGCGAGCCGGGCCGGGCGCGCAGCGCAGCCGGCGCGCCGTCCTCGACGATCTCGCCGTCGGAGACGACGAGCACGCGCGCGAACCGCTCGGTCTCGCCGATGTCGTGGGTCACGCACAGCAACGTCGCGTCCGACCACCGCCGCCGCGCGCGCGCGAGCAGGGCGGCACGCTGCTCGCGGGCGAGGCCGCGGAACGGCTCGTCGAGGATCACCAGCGCGGGCCGCGGCCGCAGCACACCGCGACCGTAGCGAACCCGCTGGCCCTCACCGCCCGAGAGCAGCCCGCCCGCCTCGCCGAGAGGCGTCTCCGCGCCGCGCGGAAGCCGCCGCGCCACCTCGGCGAGGTCCGCGTCGTCGATCGCGGGCGCGAGATCGGCGGGCGCGGACGCCAGCCCGAACCCGAGGTTGGCGGCGAGCGATCGGTTCCACAGATACACCGTCGGATCGACCCACACCGTGCGCTGGCGCAGCGCCTCGAGCTCCGTCGGCCCCAGCGGGCGGCCGTCGACGCTGACGGTCCCGGTCGCGGGCCGGTGCCAGCCGAGCAGAAGGGCGAGCAAGCTCGACTTCCCGGCGCCCGACGCGCCCACGATCGCGACGTGCTCGCCGGGCGCGATCGCGAGCCCGCCCACGTCGAGGATCTGATGCCCCGCCACGACGACACGAACGTCGTGCAGTTGGATCGCGGCCGCGTCGCCGTCCGCGCCCGCCAGCGCCGCCGCCGCGAAACCCGGATCCGCTTCCTCGCTCTCCTCGGGCGCGCCCAGCGGCTCGACGAGACGCAACGTCAGGCTGCGCTGCGCGGGCACCTGCTGGACCAGCAGCGCCAGCTCGTACCCGAGCATCGGCAATGACAGCGTCCAGTACACGGCGAGCAGCCCCGTCCCGGCGTCGTGCGCGCCCGGTCGTCCGAAATATCCGAACAACAGCCAGGCCCCGAGGCCGAACCCCACCAGCGCCTGAAGCGCTTCGGCGCCCAGCGCGGCGCGCAGCGCTGCGCGCGCAGCGCTGACCCACTCGCGCAGCCGATCGCGGTGCTCGCGCGCGAGCGCCGGCGCAGCGCCGTGCGTCCGGATGGTGACCAGCCCCTGCAGCGCGTCCAGGTAGAAGCGCCCGAGCGCGCCCGCGTGGTTGCGCATGCGAAGATCGCGTTCGGCGATCGCGGGTACGGCCGCCAGCGGGATCAAGAGCATGGCGACCGCAAGCGCGATCGCCAGCGCCGCCCCGCGCGGGTCCAGCCACACCAGCGCCCCGGCGATGATCGCGATCTCCAGCGCGACGCGCCCGATGTCGCCCGCCAGCGCAGGCAGCGCGCGCAGCTTGTGCACCTGGTGCGCGCGTTCGGCCATGTCGGACACCGGCCGGCTCTGGAAGTAACGGTCGCCGAGCCGCGGGATCTTGCGCATGAACAGATCGCGGAAGCGCTCCTCGATCCCCGCGCCGGCGCGCCGCAGGCCCCAGACCAGCGGCAACTCCAGCACCAGCAGCGCCGCCAGCAGCGCGACGACGACCGCGAACAGCCCCTGCCCCGCCCACCCGTTCCGATCAAACAACGCTCGAAACAGCACGGCCTCGACCACGGTCCCCAGCGCCGACAGCGCCACGCCCGCCGCAAGCGCGCGCCAGCGCACGCCCGACGCGCGCAGCAGCCGCAAGAGCTGCTCGCCCGCCCGCGCGCGCGGCTCGTCGACGGCGGCTCGCAGCTCGACGGGCAGCGCCGCACGGCGTTCGTCGTCCAGCGCCTGCGCGCCGGAGACGTGCAGCAGCACCGCGCCACGGATGGTGACCTGCTCGCTGCCGTCGTCGGCGGGCGGCGCCGCCGTCGCGGTTGCGTGCGCCGTGGCCATCGGCTTGCCGGCGGTGTCGCCCGCACGGCCATCGCCGCCGTCCGCCGCCAGCGCCTCGACCAACCGGCGCGCCTCCGCGCCGCGCGCGACGGCGCCAGCCACCGCCAGCTCCTCGACGGCGCGGACGGCGCGATCCAGCCCGGCGATGCCCGCCCAGCCCGGATCGGCGAGCGCGCGCTCCACCAGCGCGCGGCCGTCGTCGATCTGCAGCGCCCGCAACCGTCGCTCGAGCGGCGCAGTGAAATTCTCGCTGCCGGCCCAGTCGCGAAACGCCGCGGCCGGAAGCACCAGGGCGTGGCGATACACGTCGCGCAAGAAGCTGGCCGCGCGCACCCAGCGCCGCCCGCGCGCCGGATCCATGACCTGCACCCAGCCGCGGTGCGCGCGCCACACGACGACGAAGTGGGTCAGCCCCGACGGCAGCCGCATCACGACCAGCGCCGGCAGCATCTCCGCCTCGGGAAGCAGCAGGTGGTCGACCGGCACCATCATCTGGTCGGCCTCGAGCCCCAGGCTCTGGGCCAGCGTCTCCAGCGTGTCGATCGACGTCCCGTCCACCGACGTCTGACAGGCCTCGCGCAGGCGGCCGTAGCTGACGCCGACGCCGAACCCTTCGAGCAAGCACTTCAGCGCCGCCGGCCCGCAGTCCATCGCGGACGTCTGGATTACCTCGGGGGCGAAGAACCGGCGCGCGGGCGACGACATCCCGGGGCGAGACGGTACAATGCCCGCCCGGAGGCAGCCATCCCTGAAGATCGAAACGGCCGCACGCTGGGCGACGATCCGTTGATCCCAGCGATCCGCCAGCACGAGCATGCGATCGCGCTGCGCGCCGACGGCCATTTTGCCGCCGCCGAAAAGGCCGCCCGCGCCGCCATCGCTGGCTACCGCGCGATCGAGGGCCCGCACCACGCCGACGTCGCGAACGCGCTTGTCGAGCTGGGACTGGTGCTGGAGGCGCGCGATCGCCTGCGCGAGGCCGCCGGCTGCCAGCGGCGCGCGCTGCAGATTTTGGCGCGGGACCGATCGCGCGATCCCGACATCGCCCGGCTGAAGGTCCGCGCGCGCACCGCGCTCGGCGGCATCGAGCGGACGCTGGGCAACTACGCCGCCGCCGACCGCGGCTACCGGACCGCGCTCACCGAGATCCGCCGGCGGTTCGGCCCGCGCGATCGCTACATGGCCGGCGTGTTCAACGACTTCGGCGTCCTGCGCAAGGCGCAGGGGCGTTACGACGAGGCGCTCGCCTTCTACCGGCGCGCGCTGCCGCTGGTCCCGCGCGACGATCGGCAGGCGCTGGCGACGCTGGCCCACAACCTCGGCGGGATCGAGCACGCGCGCGGCAACTTCGGCCGCGCCGAACCGCACGCCCGCCGGTCCGTCCGCTTGCGCACGGCGCTCGTGGGCGCGAACCACCCCGCGGCGGCCGCCGACGTGGCGGCGCTCGCCGCGATCGTCGAGGCGCGCGGGCGCCTGGCCGAGGCCGCGGGGCTTTACCGCCGCGCGCTCGCCGTGTTCTCGCGCGTGCTCGGTCCCGAGAGCCTCGAAGTCGGCCTCAACCTCGCCTGTCTGGCCGCCATCGAGCAGCGGCGCGGGGCGCGGCGCCGCGCGCGCTCGCTTTACACCCGGGCGCTCGCCATTCAGGAACGCGTGCTCGGGCGCCAGCACGCCGACGTCGCGATGACCGTCAACAATTTGGCGGTGCTCGAGCGCGACGACGGCGACCTGGAGCGCGCCGCGATCTTGTTCCGGCGGGCCCTCGGCAGCTTCGTGAAGGCGCTCGGCAGTCGCCATCCACACGCGATCCTCGCGCGCGCGAACCGGCGCGCCGTCGAACGCGAGATCGTCGCGGCTGCGAAGCCGCCCGTTCGCCTCAAGAAAGCCGGGCGAACCCGCCGATGACGTAATACCCCATGCCCGATCCCCAGCTCGACCTGGTCCTCCGCGGGGGAACGGTCGTCACCGTGGAGGGGCAACGGGCCGCGGACGTGGGGATCCGGGACGGCCGCGTCGCCGTGATTCGCGATCGCGCGGACAACACCGACGGCAGCCCGCTGGCCGCCGCGCGCGAGATCGACGCCACCGGCCGCCTCCTGCTTCCGGGCGGCGTCGACCCGCACGTTCACCTGCACACGGAGGGCGTCGACCCGGGCGAGCCGACCTGGGTCGACGACTACACCAGCGGGTCCCAGGCCGCGCTCGCCGGCGGCATCACCAGCGTCGGCAACATGTCCTACGTGCTTCCCTGGGAGACCATCGCGGCGCGCGTGCGCGCCGAGGAGACGTTGGTCGCGCGCCAGGCGATCGCAGACGTCTTCTTTCACACCGTGATCATCACGCCCAGCCCTGCGATCGTCGAAGAGGTCGGCGGCGCCGTGCGCGGCGGCCAGTCGAGCATGAAGGTCTTCATGTGCCTG